>JAQVGO010000165.1 GCA_028696715.1 Bacteroidales bacterium | reverse complement strand
AACAACTCTTAAACCCACTCCAATACCAGATAAATTTTAACTTTGTGCATTACAAAAATCTGCCACCATGCTACAAAAAAAAATACTGATCATTTATCCCGAGGTAAGAGCCACACGTATAGCTGTTTACTGCAATTCTGAGCCAATGTTTCTCAAAACTATCAAACATGCTGATGAAGAACTGGCTGCTTTTAAAAACATTCCTGATCAAACAGATTACCGGACCGAAGCCATCATAAAAGAGCTCAACCGAAACGACTTCGACCCGCAAAAGATTCATATCGTAATGGCCAGAAGCGGTCTTGTAAAACCTCTTAAGTCAGGTATTTACGAAATCAACAGCCGCATGATCGAGGACCTCAGAACTGGTGTTATGGGAATGCACGAAACCAATCTTGGCGGACTGATCGCTCACAAAATTGCAACACAGATCAACATAAAGGCTTATATGGCTGATCCGGTTGTAGTGGATGAGCTTTCTGATCTGGCACGTGTTACCGGTCATCCGCTCTTTGTACGCAAATCGATATTCCATGCGCTAAGCCATAAGTTCTTTGCCCGTAAATATGCCAAAAGCATCAACCGGCAATACGAAGACCTCAACCTGATTGTCTGCCACATTGGATTAGGCGGTATCTCTATTGGTGCTCACCTCAAAGGTCAGGTTGTAGATGTAAATCAGGCCTTCGATGGTGGTGGCCCTTTTTCGATTACACGTGCCGGAACGCTTCCGATGGGACAGCTTGTAAGGCTTTGCTTCAGCGGCCAGTATTCTCAGCAGGAAGTGCTCGAAATGCTAAACTCCAAAGGCGGATACTTTGCCTACCTGGGAACCGACTCCATTCCGCAAATTGATAAAATGATAGCGGAAGGCGACCAAAAAGCCTTATTCATCTCCCAAGCCTGCGCTTATCAGGTGAGCAAAGAGATTGCTTCACATTATGCCACGCTCGAAGGCGAACTTGATGCCATCATCCTCACCGGAAATATATTTAACAGCCAGCTTTTCCTCGATAGTGTGAAAAAACGTGTCGGGAAGCTCGCTCCTATGGCACTATATCCATCTGTAAACGACCTCGAAGCCCATGCTGTTAACGCCCTCCGCGTGCTAAAAGGCGAAGTGGAAGTATTAACCTATGAATAAGCTGCTCTGCAGTATGTTTTTCCGGGTCTTGCTGTTTTGGGTCGTTCCAATGCAAGCCCAGCAATTAGTGCAGGATTTTGAAAATGTCAAGCCGACAGATAACTGGTTTAATCTTCACATCTATTCAGATAGCACTGCCTTTTCGGGCAACAGCTATGCCCTGATACAACACACACAGGAATTCGGACCTGGATTTACCTTAAACTTCAATCCGGATATACCTTTTCCGGGAATACTTTTTCGCTTCAGTGCACAAATCAGGATGGAATATCCGGAAAAAAAGGCGTTTCTCGTACTTAGTTTTCTCGACAGCACCAACAAACAACAATATTGGCATGCCTTTGATCTGAGAGGCCCTTCACAAGAAGAAAATCACTGGTACGCTATGAGCGATAGTGTTGCGATTCCGGCTGACATCCTCCAACAAACTTATCTAAAAGCCTATTTTTGGAATCCTGAAAAAACCACCATTGCCATTGATCAGCTGATTCTTCATCAACAGAAACTGCTTCTTCCGGATTATCTGCCGCAATCTGTTCAAACTACAAAACCAATTGGCCGGCCTAAAGTGCTTTCGCAAAACCGCTTTTACGAACTCCTTTATTTTCACGAAAACCAAACCCTTGCCCTGGCAGATAATCGTGGCCGTCTGCTCACAAACGGATGGCTCACCCACACACAACTTACACATAAAAACCAACCTCAACAAAACAGCCGATGGAAGCTGCGTCGTATCAGGCAAAAAGACGATAAAACTTACATCAAACTGGTGAACAAATCCGGCCTTTGCCGTACCTTTCTGGAGATCATCACTGAATGGGACAATCCGAGTGTGCAGTACAAGATTAAAACCCGCTACCGAAAACGCACCGAACTGGAACAGCAATCGCTGGTGATGGAATTTACCGGCCAACTTAGCCAGGTATATCGCAAAAACAGACATATTGATACCACTGATTTTCAACTACAGTATTACCTCGCAAATGAGGGCTTTCGATATGGAACTGACAATCAAAGTATCAGCCTGTATCATCCTTCAAAACTCAGCTCCATTCAACTCGATACATACAACAATCAGGCTTTTTTGAATCTGGATGCCGCTTTTGATCACCCCATGATTCATTATCCTCTTTTGCCCGACACACAAGATGTTTGGATCGACAAAAGCCGGCGACAAATCAAAAAAGGCAGTAAGCTTAAAAATAGTTTTGAGTTGCATATTGGTTATGAGCCCGAATTTCTTCCACGCATCATGCCAGTTCCAAATGGATATGAAGCAGCACTCGCCTGGTCGGAGCATGCCGACTGGACAAATATCCGCACGCAAAGAGCGGTAAATTTTGGCCACGAAAATATTACCCATCCTGATAGTGCCACGGGTGGATTTGTGTTTTACGACATTCCGGTTACTAAAAGTGTATTCTATAATAATCCCGATCGGATTACCAATACCGCTATCAGCGACAGCCTTTTCAACGAACCACATGCCACGATACTTGGAGACAATGATTTTGCCTCATTGCTGAAACAGCTTCACGAATGCGGCCACGAAATCTGCCTTCACACACCCGAACAGTTTACGAGCACAAGCAAAAACCTGCGTGAGAGTTTAGCTTATATGCAACAACATTTCGGTTCAGCTGTATGGATTGATCACGGCTATAACAATTCGGAACAAAATAATCGCGAAAACTGGGTTGGCGACGGACAGCTCAGGCGCAATAAGCTAAAGACATGGAAAAGCTGGGAAAAAAATAAGGTAAACGCCTTCTGGAATCCCTATCAGGAAGAACTGTCCCCATTTACAGGCTGGACTTTTGACGGCCAGCTCCACCAACCCTACCCTGGATTTGGTGATGCCTTTCCTGACGTAATCTTTCACAGGCTTCATAACGGCTTCGATGGCTGGCTGTGGACTACACATGGCACGCTGGAAGTGCCCGAAGAACGCCTCTGGGATTATTATTTTAGCACCGAAAGGCTGATGAGGCTTGTAAAATACCGCAATATTCACATCACCCATGTATATCCGGCCTGGGTGCAAGAGCAAAAGGGATACTGGCGATTCGATGAACACCATAATATCATCGCCGAAGAAGGTTTCAATCAGGCACTTGCCCGCATCGACAGCCTGCGTAATGAGGGTTTACTCCTTCCCGCAACCGTGG
>JAQVGO010000164.1 GCA_028696715.1 Bacteroidales bacterium | reverse complement strand
GCCGCCTCCGGTACCGGCAAAAATATTGCTGCCAGACATCACAAGTGCATAAATAGCCTTGTTGGTGAGACCGTTATTGACTGCTGTCCAGCTTTCACCATTGTCTGTGGAACGAAATACGCCACCATAAGTTCCGGCAAAAGCATCAGTGTCGTTGGCTACGATACAGTTTGTTGTACCTCCATAAGGTCCGTTGGCCGGAACCCATTGAGCGTTGAGTGAACCTATATGCAAAACCAAAAGCATACAGGCAAGAAAAACGGAGCGTAAAATTTGCATAGTGTTTAATGTTTTAAGTAAATCAATTTTGAATTAGTCGCAAACTTAGCTTAAGTGGAAGTGATTTCAAAAAAAGCACCTACCTCAATTCTCCTTATTGGGTCAGAAAAGTGTCTGCCCGAAAACTTCTTTTCAAATTTTATGTGATTCTATTGTTAAAAACCAGCTTTTTATAGCAAACTAAACCAATTATAGATATCAACCCCTTTGGGAATGTCGAGTTTTTTGCGGATCAAATATTTCTTGTTTTGCACCGATTTTATCGTGATAAACTTGTATCTGGCTATGTCGCTGGTAGGGATTTTTAACTTCAGTAAGGCACAGAATTCAATATCCGACTGATTTAAATTGGGATTTGTTTTAATCAATTTTGGTGTGAAGTCAGGAAACACCTCCATAAAATAGGGCATAAAAGCCGGGTCGTTATTTTTTAGCATCTCCAGCAGCCTTGAATAGTCTTCACCGCTTTTGTTTTCGGGATTCTCTTTCAGATATTCTTTGCTGATTCTTTCCTGACGAATCAAAATCCTGTTTTTTCTGATGAAGAAAAACATGAAAACTGCCATCAACACAATAAAAAAGGCAAGCAGATACAGATATTGCTTTGAGGTGTCGGTTCGCTTTTCGTTGAGCAAGGTTAGCAGAGATTTATTTTTGTTTTCTGAAATGTCCAGTTTAAGCGAATCCCGCCTGGCTTCGTAGGTTTTGGCTTTGTCGTGTTTGTCAAGTGCTGCATAGGCCTCAATGATGTTGTCGTACAAAGCCAGCAGGTTCAAATGATTTTTGTATCCCTTTACTTTTTCGGCTTCTTTGAAATAGCTTACCGCATTTTTGAAGTCGGCTTTTGCTGTAGAAACTCTTCCTAAGACCACATAATTCGAAAACTGAATGTCGTTTCGTTGGTATCCGCTTTCTTTTGAAAGAGATAATTTGGCGTAGTATTCGGCCGAATCAATTTCTTTCAAATCGATGAAAACCCTGCTACGGTTGGAATAGTCAATATACCTGAATCGTTCTTTATAATTTTCATCGGGTAGTTTTTCATATTCATGCGCATTCAGTTCGAGGTATTTGAGCTGGTTTTCGTAGTCTTTCTGAAGGAAATAATAATTTGAGAAGGCTACAAAAAGATTTACCCGCGTAAGAATTGTTATTAATTCTTCATCTTCAATCTTTTTAATAATTTTTTCGGCTTGTTTCAGTTGCTCAAAAGCTTTGTCGTAAAGCCCGTTAAAGGCATAGGCATTGAAAATGTCTATCTTTGCAGAAGTTTGATAAACAGGGTTTTGATAGGTTTGGGCTTTCTGAAATAATAATTTTGCCGTAACCATTAATTCCTCGAAATTATTCTTCGATTCGTAATAAACGCATTGTGTTGAAATAGCACACAATTCAGCTTCCTGATTATTATCCTCTTGCGCTTGTTGCCTGATGATGGCGGCTTTTTGAAATGCTTCTTCCGGTTGTGTGAAAACTAATCGGTAGTTCTCATTGGCCTCATCGAGTAGATCATTTTGTGCAATAGTATCCTGTGCGAAAAGCAGGACAGTTCTCAAAAGGATGAAAAGCAATATTGTAAAATTCTTTATCATATAAACAAGATTGATAGTCGGAATATTAACCGTTTTTCAACGGGTTTTTCCCAAACCATTCAACACACCAAAAAGCCAAATCAAAATTAGTGCTATGACTATTACTAACGAATAAAATTACAACAAATAAACGACTAGGCTCATGTGAAGCAAAATTAACAAAATGCCGCAAGGCATCTGGACTTTGAATTTAAAACAACCTGAAACTAATTGAAATTCAGTAATATGTATTTTTGTTGTGAATGTATTAAAAAAGTTTTAACCCGCAGTATATTAAAGTATTCGAGGATATAGAGTTTTTAAAGCAAGGCAGATATCGGATATTATGGACAGACGCTAATTAGAAAACTTTCTAAATAAGACTCCAGCGCAACCACTATCAGGCGCATGTTGTCTCCCTATTACTTAAAAAACTTTAATTCAGGAAAGCACTAACAGGCATTTTGTAATTTTGCACCTTATAATTAAGCTCCATGAAGTCAAACACACTGATCCGATTTTTTCTTTTTAGTCTAATGCTATTTTCTTTTGTTTCGCAGGCACAGATTCTGGAACCTGTGAAATGGGATTTCTCTACCGAAAAAATCTCTGACGGGAAGTATAACCTGGTTTTTACTGCAACAATAGAGCCTAAATGGCATTTATATTCGCAGGATATTCCTATGTCGCCTCCTGCTACTACTTTCACTTTTAAACCAAATGAACAGGCTAAGTTAATTGGAAAAGTTAATGAATCACCCTCTGTAGAGCAGTATGATCCGAATTTCGATATGGTATTGAAATTCTTTTCTGATGAGGCAGTTTTCAAACAGCAGGTCGAACTACTTACAAACGAATCAGTTACCATTGAAGGCGTACTCGAATTCATGTGCTGCGACGATATGCGTTGTCTTCCGCCTTCGGAAGTTGATTTTTCCTTTACGCTAGCCGGAACTTCGGCTCTTCCTGATTTTAGTGCTCAAACGACAGCTCCTCAAAATCAAGTGCTCGATCCGGTGAAATGGACTTATGACCTTAAAAAAGGCAATAACGACGAGTTGGAGCTGGTTTTTACGGCAGCAATTGATGAAGGTTTTCACCTTTATTCCTTAAATATTCCCGAAAACGGCCCGCTTCCAACAGAATTTACCTTCTCTGAATCAACCGCTTACGAGCTTAGTGCAGCAATTTTTGAAACTACCGAAGGTGAGATAAAATATGACGAAATATTTGAGATGGATATCAAATCCTTCGAGAATGAAGCGGTTTTTGTGCAGCCATTAACCCCGAAACAGGAGACTCCTTTCAATATCACTGGAGAAATCGCCTATATGGTTTGTAATGATGTGGGCTGCGTTGCGCTTTATCACGATTTTGACCTGATTTACAACGGCAAAACCATCCAATCGGCGGAAGCATCTCAGCCAGTGGCGCAGAAAGAATCACCAAAACAGGCTAAAGCTGATATAACCGGTGGAAATGCTTCATTATGGGGTTTCTTTTTTCTGGCGTTTTTAGGTGGTCT
>JAQVGO010000006.1 GCA_028696715.1 Bacteroidales bacterium | reverse complement strand
AGCCTTTAAAAACGAACAACAGTTAGCACAAAACCTTAATTTACTGGCCACCCAACACACTGAAAGCTACCGATCGCTGATGGCAAAAAGTAATGAATACCTGCAACTGCTTCAGCAAAATCAACTGCACGAAACAAGTTCGAATCAATTTAGTATTTCGGCTATCAGCCTGTTTTTTTCTGGTATCTGGCAGTTGATCACCTTTTTGCCATGGCTTATTGGTGTAATATTAAACTACCTTCCATATAAAATCCCCGGAATTGTTGCCGGAAAATTTAAAGACCCGCAATTTATCAGCTCGGTTAATTTTGTGCTGAGTTTTCTGCTTTTTCCAATTTGGTACCTGATTTTAGGAATTGTAATTTATTCTGTTTCCGGCTCGATCGGCTGGACAATGCTTGGCGTAATGTTGACTCCGTATCTGGGACTATTTGCCTTTTATCATTTCAGGCAGCAAAAACAGTTTATCCGATTGCTCCGATGGAAATGGTTCAGCAGCCGAAAAAAAACTGTCTGTAAAAAACTCATTGAAGCCCGTAATGTGCTTCAAAAGCATGCTTTGGAAATGCTCAGCGAAAAACAAATTAAGCCAATTTAGGTGCAATAAACTGTTCGAGCTTAATCAGATCAGCCGTAAACTTCCGGATGCCTTCGGCCAGTTTTTCGGTAGCCATAGCATCCTCATTCAGCAGCCAGCGGAACATTTTTTCGTCAGGAAGTATTTTCTCTTCATCCGATGCCAGGGCAATTTCAGGCGTAAGTTTTGGACTGATCGTTTGTTGATCTTGTTCAAGTTCGGCCAGTAGCGATGGCGAAATGGTTAACAAATCACATCCGGCCAGTTCAATAATCTCTCCGGTGTTTCTAAAGCTTGCACCCATCACTTCGGTGGAATAACCAAACTTTTTGTAGTAATTATAAATCGCTTTAACTGACAAAACACCCGGGTCTTCTTCGGCCGGAATATGATCTACCTTGCGCTGTGCTTTATGCCAATCAAGAATACGACCCACAAAAGGCGAAATCAATTGCACTCCGGCTTCTGCGCAGGCAATGGCCTGAATCTTGCTGAAGAGCAAAGTAAGGTTTGTTCGGATTCCTTCTTTTTCAAGCACTTCTGCAGCTTTTATTCCTTCCCAGGTAGCAGCCACTTTGATCAAAATGCGCTCACGCGAAATATGATTGGCTTCATAAAGCCGAATCAGGCTTCTGGCTTTTTCGATGGTTCCTTCTATATCGAACGACAGCCGTGCATCCACCTCCGTGGAAACCCTGCCCGGAACGATTTTTAAAATCTCCAGTCCGAAATTAACGGCCAGCTTATCCAAACAAAGTCCAAGCCTTTCCGGGGAGGAATCGGCCTGCTGCCGACCATAAGCGATGGCCTCCTCAACCAAAGGTGCATAGCGTGGATCGGAGGCTGAACTGTAAATCAAAGATGGATTAGTGGTGGCATCAATGGGCTGATACTGCCGCATACTTTCGAAATCACCGGTATCGGCAACCACTTTTGTGTATTGTTTGAGCTGTTTAAGGGTGTTCATCGTTCCGGAATTAGTCATTGTCCTGTTTGCGACAAAGATAAAACTTCAAGCCGAAACTGTTCGAAATTCCATTCTTAAAATGAAGTAACAAATACGAAATTCATTCACTAACCCAATGGAAAACGCTATCCCCGAAGCGAAAGCTGTTGCAGTTTCTCGTAATCGGTAAGTTCTATGTGCTTTGTTTCGAGCTTTATGATGCCAGCTTGTTCAAACTCTTTGAGGATACGTGTGGCACTTTCCTTTGTCATATTCGACATCTCACCTATTTCCTGTCGGGTGATGGTCAGGTCAAAAATCCTGGAGTTATAGATCTTCTCGGAGAGGTAAATCAACACATCAGCCAATCGTCCGTGCATTTGCTTTTGAGTGAGACTGATGAGACGTTGAAAATTGAGTACGCTATTCATGCTGCAATGCTTCAAAAGCGACTCAGCAAAATCAGGATTAGTACGCATCACTTTTCGCAGATTTTCGATGCTGATAAAGCAGGCAGAGGTTTCTGTTAAGGCCGTAACACTGTAGTGATACCGGTAATCGGTAAATAATCCCGGACCACCAAACAGCTTCCAGGGAATAATGAGCTCCAACAGCAGGTTTTTTCTGTCATAGCCTTCGAGATACATCTTTGCCATTCCGCTGGTTATAATGATCATATGCGAGGCCGAAGTGCCTTGTTTTACAATATTTTCGCCCGCATTAAAAACAACCTCAAACCGATTGGCATTGGCAATCTTCAACTCTTCCTGACTCAATAAATTAAACAAGGGTGAACGCGCGTTACAAGTTTGACAATTTATACAGGTATCTGATCTTCTTTTTATCATAAACTGAGTTTTATTCTGCAAAAGCTACATAAAGTTAAAAGGCTCTTTGTTTGTTTTTAGACAGCTAACAGGTGATCAAAAATACAAGAATTAATGATCTAACGCAATTCCAACATTTTTTTATGCTTGTTTTTTCAATTTTCTGGAGTATTTCGGCGCATAAACCGATAAACTATTCCGAAGAGTTTGCTACGCAAAATGAACTTATTTCGCCCTTTTTGTGCATCTTCGCAAACAAATTGCTTCCGGTATGCAGCACCTTATGGTCAGGTTATCTGTAATTATTGCACTCATTTTAACCACTTTATGCTTCAACTCAATTTTTGCCAGGGATTGGAAAGTTGCGATCAAACCAGCTGTTAGCATTCCTTTAGGTGATTTTGCTGCACACCAGTTACACACAGGAAGTTTTGCGGAAACGGGTTTTAGCGGAATTGTTGAATTAAATCATCCGGTATATAAAAACTGGTCGCTGGCAGCCGAAAGCGGTATAGCCTTACATGCCGTAAATGTATCAGCCCTGGGTTTGGTTACTGTTCAAAACGACCCTTTTATGGAAGATGTTTATATCCGGAGTGAAGCAATTCGGCAGGTATTTTTTTTGGCCGGAACATCTTATACCTTTACACTTGCAGGACTCTTTTTGGCTGAAGCAGGCATCAAAGCAGGATTTTTGCATTCACAAACGCCTTATCAACTTTATAAACCACGATATTTTATGACGGGTCCTGCTTATTACGAAATCACTTCGGCTAAGGATTACTGTGCGGTTTTTTCTGCCGAAATAGCGGTGTATTACCCGATAAAAGATTGCTACGAGGCCGGATTAAATTTTCAATGGATAAATGCCTCGCCCGAATTTGGCTTTCACACTTCAGCAGGAATTAGGGTTGACAAACGCCCCGTACAGATGTTCAATCTAGGCTTGGTTTGGAGATTTCGCTTTTAATTAACAAATAACAATAAATCAGCTCTTTTTTAGTTTATAAATTGGCTTAATAGCCAATCCAATTAAAAATTAAGGTATGCATACTTTCAGAAATTTCGGTTTTGGGATTTTAATGGCTTTCTTGCCGATCCTACTTTCGGCTCAAAACACAGGCATCGGACAATGGCGCACACATCTGCCCTATCAACATGTGATTGATGTAGAAGCATGGGATTCAAAAATCTATGCTGCAACGCCCTATGAATTGTTTATTTATGATAACGAAGATAATAGCCTGAGCCTCTTGAACAAAGTTAACGGCCTCAGCGATATCGGGATCAGCTCCATCGAATTTAGTGAAAGCTTGCAGGTTTTGTTGATTGCTTACAAAAATAGTAATGTTGATCTTATTACTGATGAAGGAATCATCAACCTTAGCGACATCAAAGACAAAGAGCTAATCGGTAATAAAACCATTAACAATGTGATGTTTCACAACAAACTGGCCTATCTTTCCTGTGGATTTGGTATAGTGGTACTCGACATCGAACGACAGGAAGTGAACGACACCTATTTAATTGGATCGCAGGGAAGCTATATCAATGTGTTTGATTTGGATATCTACGATGAAAAACTGTATGCAGCCACTGAATCCGGGGTGTATTATGCCAGTCTGGAAAGTCCAAATCTGGCAGATTACAATGCCTGGACCAAAGACGAAACACTCGTTCATCCCGACCTTTCCTACAACCAAATCGAAACTTTTAACAATTGGATATTACTTAACTATTCAAAAAATGTTTACAATGCTGACACCCTGTTCATTTTTAATGGTGATCAATGGGACTATTTTGAGCGCGAAAACACCTCCCGGAGAGCAATGATACGTGCCTATGAAGACCAGCTACTTATTTGCAACAACTACAACCTCTATGTTTACGATACGCAACTCCAACTCGAAAGGAACTTCTACAATCCCGGCAGTGCATCCATCGAACCCAAGGCAGTAGTGCGCGACAGCCGTAACACTTATTGGATTGGTGATCGGTGGCGTGGTTTGATCAAAACAACCAATGGATTTGATGGAGAAGACTTCAAACCCAACGGCCCCGGAACTATAAATGTTTACGAACTTAAAGCCCGCGGCAACAAGGTGTGGGTGGCCAGTGGAGGACGTGCCAACAACTGGGCTAAATTATATATGGCTGATGGCGTATTTGCTTATGATGGCACTAGCTGGACAACGCACAACCGCGCTAATACAGCTGCTTTCGACACTATTTCTGATTTTGTGAGTGTTGCCATTGATCCACAAAACACCAACAAAGCCTACATCGGAAGCTGGCAGGAGGGCATCATGGCATTTGAAAATAACCAGCTTGCCGAAGTTTATTCTGAACACAACAGCAGTCTGCAACATTGGGTAGCCGATCCAAATCTGGTGAACATCAGCGGGCTTGATTTTGACAGCTATAACAATCTTTGGGCAGCCAACACCGGCGCACCCAATCTACTTTCGATGCGAACCCCTTCAGGCGAATGGCAATCATTTAGCCTGGGAGCTTCGGCCAGCGGAATCGACATCGGCAATATGATCATCGACAGGAATAACTACAAGTGGATCATTCGCAGAAATGAAGGCATGGTGATGGTATTTAATGACAATAACACCTTCGACATTGCTACGGATGATAAGTTAAAAATACTAAATGGCACGGCCGGAAATGGAGCAATCCCAGGCAATCAACTTCTTTCGATGGCTGATGACCTGGAAGGTGCAGTATGGGTAGGCACAGATGCCGGACCAGCTGTTTTTTACAACACAGAACGGATTTTTATGCAAGGCCAGAATTTTGATGCTACAAGAATTTTAGTTCCCCGCAATGATGGCACCGGGCAAGCTGATTACCTGCTCGGGAGCGAAAAGATCCTTTCGATTGCCATTGATGGGGGCAACAACAAATGGTTTGGCACCGAAAATGGTGTATTCCAGATGTCGCCCGATGGTCTGGAACAATTGAATTATTTCAATACGGCTAACAGCCCCTTGCTCTCAAATACCGTAAACAGCATTGCCATTACAGATGATGGTGAAGTGTTCTTTGGTACAAACAACGGGATTATTTCTTACAAAGGAATTGCAACTCCCGGAGAACCAACAAACAGTGAAGTTTATGCATACCCAAATCCGGTACGCCGCGAATATACCGGACCTATAGCCATCAAAGGACTTGTGCGCAATGCCATCCTCAAAATTACGACCATAAACGGAAGTCTGGTTTATCAAACCCGGGCCGAAGGCGGACAAGCTGTCTGGGATGGCCGTACGCTTAATGGAAAAGCAGTTGAACCAGGAATTTATCTTGTTTTTGTAAGTGACGACGCAGGCATTGAAACCATAGTAACCAAAATTATGATGATGCGCTAAATGGGTGCTGACAAAATCCGCGGGATTGTATTAAATCAAATCAGATATAGCGATACAAGCCTGATCGTTAAGGTTTATACTGATACTTTCGGTTTGCAGTCGTACCTCATTAAAGGTGTCTTTCAAAAACGATCGAAGTTCAGGCCGGCACTCTTTCAGCCCATGAGTGTGATTCAATTTGTGAGCCAGCACAAGCAAGGCAAAGAGCTTCATTATATGCAGGAAATCAGCCTGGAAATAAGCTTTCACCAGCTTCATCAGGACATGGGGAAAAATGCCGTGCTGATGTTTATGAGTGAGCTGCTTAGTCATGCCATTCATAGCCAGGAATCTGATCCCGATCTCTTTGATTTTTTAATTCAAACCATCCAATGGCTCGATCTGACAACGGGTTCGTATGCTGCCTTTCCGCATTATCTTATGCTGGAGTTAAGTCGTTTTTTAGGTTTTTATCCCAAAAATAACAGCTTTAGTAATGGAGCAACTTTTGATATGATGGAAGGTCAATATAAAAAACAGCAGCCCGAGCATCCTTATTTTTTAAATGAATCACTGAGCGATTATTTGCACCAGCTTGCCTCTATAGTCCCGGAGCAATTGGCATCACTCAAATGGAATCCCAATTACAGGCGACAGCTGCTTGGTGAATTGATCAACTATTACAAATTACACCTGCCCGGCTTCAATGGGCTAAAGTCGCACGAAATTCTTAGGGTAGTGCTGGGCTGAGTAAACGGTTGAGCCTTATCGTAAGGTAAAATTCACCTGACCGATCAAACTTTCGCCCTCGTATATATCAACGGCATAAACACCCTCCTGTAGTTCCTGGGTGTCGCGTTTATCCCAATAAACACAAACTTCCTGATTTTGATTCTGATAGTCAATGGTTTCCATGACTGAATATTGTAATCTCTCGCCCTGAACCACAAAGGAATATTCATCACCACGGCCTTTGGCCAAAACTTTACGATCGGGTGCTGCGATTCGGATATAGATTTGTTTGGTACCGGCCGCTACAACTTTGTTTTCAGCCAGGGTGAAACATACCTTAATACGCTCAACTCTTTTTACCTTATCTGTCTCCACCTCTCTGTTGCTACCACGCTGACGAATACCTGCAGCAGATACGTTGAAGGTACGCATTTCGGCAGCCATCTCAACCACATCGGTAAGCTCTTCTTTAACCTTACTTAACTGGATATTACGTTTGCGTTCCAGGTTAAACTCCTCACGGATACGCTCGTTCTCCTCTGTAAGCTCACGGTTTACGGAATATAATGAATCCATCTGCCTTACATAGCCCTGAGAAATCACCTGAAGCTGTTCGAGTTTCTTTTTGATCTTATAATACTCCCATTGAGTATTGAGCAATTTTTTAATCTCAACGGCATTGGCCTGTATCACACTATCCTTGGCCATAAGCGAGTCGGCCAGTGCCCCATAGGCTTCTTTGGTTTGGTTATGTGCCACTATTAAGCTGTCAACCTCACGCACCAGCGCAATGCGTTGCTGATCTTTTTCTTCCTGCAACACACGCAAATTCGATTTGGTTGAAATCAGCCAAATGGATAAGCCAATAATTATCAATGCAAAAATTGCCAGAATAATGTATAGCCATCTGGTTGCATTTGGCGAAGGGATAGGCTGATTTTGAGCGGACTTTTCCATAATACTTATGTTTCCATTTCGTTATGCAAAAATAGTGCAAATCAACGATATTTGCAAGTTGAATTCCAGCTGAAAAAGCAATCTCTCATGACTGATAATTATATAAAACGACTCTTCATAGCCATTCCGCTTCCGGATACAGATCCTCTGCGCGGGCTTCTTGATCAGCTCAAGCATCAGTTGGCAACCGAAAAGATCAACTGGGTGAAACTGCAAAACCTCCATCTTACAATAAAATTCCTCGGTCCGGTTCGTACGGCTCTGATTCCTCAAATCATTTCAACAACACAGGATTGTGTTTCACAACACAAAAGCTTCACCCTCGATTTTAATAAGACCGGAATCTTTGGCAGCAGATACGACCCCAAAGTGCTTTGGCTGGGGACAAAAACCCCACCCAACGAACTATTTTCATTAACCGAAAACCTGCTCAACCAACTGGATAGCATTGGATTTAAACGCGACAGACAAAACTTTGTGCCTCACCTCACCCTGGGAAGGATCAAACAATTGAAACAAAAACCATATTTCCAACAAGTGGTGCAAAGTATTCCGCAGCAGTCATACCTCAAAACAACTATCAAAGAAGTGAGGCTTTACGAAAGCATCCTGCATAAAAGCGGCCCGGAATATTTTATTGTTGAACGCTTCGGCCTGACTTGAGCAAAAGCTGTGTGATTCGATGTTGTGATTTTGCTGACAATCCATCCTAAAACAGTCCTGTTTTTGTTAGAAATCTCTTAAATAAACAATAATCGGATTATTAAGACTGCTACTGTAGTACCTTTGTGAAAAAGAACAGATGCTACAACAAACAAAATCAGCAGGCGATCATAAAAACTTACTAAAGCTGATCAAAAATTACAAAACCTCTTCAATCAGCAGCAGTTTATGGCAAATTGCCAACACCTTCCTTCCGTATGTTGGCCTGTGGATACTCATGATTTATGCCATACAAATCTCTTATTGGTTAGTGATTCCATTGGTGATTATCGCTGCCGGATTAACAGTCAGGCTATTTATCATTTTTCACGACTGCGGACATGGTGCCTTTTTTAAATCGAAGCTTGCCAACGATGCTGTCGGAATCTTTTTAGGCATACTCACTTTTACACCTTATCACCGCTGGCATCACGCGCACCTTATACACCACCGGACGGCCGGAAACCTTGACAAACGCGGAATTGGCGATGTGTGGACATTAACAGTAGAGGAGTTTAATGCGCTTTCGAAAAAACGTCAGTACTGGTATCGCGCCTACCGAAATCCGATTGTGATGTTTCTGATCGGTGCCCCCTTAATGTTTTTGGTAAGCCACCGTTTTACGCGAAAAGACTTTAGCAGGAGAGAACGGTTAAGTGTTTATTTCACCAATTTAGGATTGCTGGTCTTGGTGCTTGGTCTTAGCCTGCTTGTTGGGTTTAAAACATTTTTACTGATTCAGCTGCCAATAACCTATCTGGCTTCTGCCGGCGGAGTTTTTCTGTTTTATGTGCAGCATCAGTTTCCTGACGTACATTGGTATCGCGATGAGGAATGGGACTACAGCACAGTAGCTATTACAGGTGCTTCGTACCTGAAATTGCCGAGGGTGCTCCAGTGGTTCTCGGGCAATATCGGCTTTCACCATATCCATCACCTGAGTTCTAAAATACCAAACTATAAATTGGAACGCTGTCACAACGAGAACAAACCCTTTCAACAAGTTGTACCCGTGAAGCTGATGGATAGCCTATACACGCTCAAACTCAGGCTGTGGGACGAAAAGCGACAACAATTAGTCAGTTTTAGCGAAGCAGGTGTTTAATTGCTTGTCACTCAATATTCCGTACGAAAAATCTGTATTGACTGATTCCTGAAATTCCAAATTTCGCTATCACTTGTCCGTACGGTTTGCGTTTAGAGAGACATTAGATTTCGTTAAACGAAAAACTTTGCTGCACAATTTCGTTCGGCACGCAGAATGTTTTATTGCGTATATCACTTATATACACATAGATACGCTGTATCTTCGCTTACTTCAACTTTGAATTTTGTGTTTTTTTCAACGATAAAGGTTTGACCGGCCATAAAGGTTTCCGGCTGAGTTTTTCCGGGCAAAACGACTTTCATTTCTCCTGTAACAACGGTCATATGCTCGATAGTTGAAGTTCCAAATTCGTAAGCACCGGCAGCCATCACACCTATAGTGGCAGGGGCCGAAGCAGTTTCGAATGCAATAGATTTTACTTTCCCGTCAAAATACTCATTAGTCTTGAACATGATAAAAATGGTTTTGGTAATACAATAATTATTCTGAATAGCCAAATAACTTCCTGGCTTTGATTCTTTTAGCTATAAAGACAGGAACATGGGTTTCCCAATTCGAATCGCCCAGCCTGAGCATTTCAAGCACTTCGTGCGAACGGATAGATAAAAACTGGGGATGAGCTTCCTGAATGTCAATAATTTTCCGATTCTCTAGCAAATGCTGATACAGATGTTTGACTTGTACTTCCCATTTAAGATCCTGACTTTGAAGCTGTTTGTTAGTTACCGGATTTAAAACAGGATAAAGATATACCTTAACATTATCGGGAAACAGCTTTCCGAGGGCTTCGAGTATGCCTCCTTTTAAATCAGCGTAATAGCTTTCATCCATCACTTTTTCGAAGGTGTCGAGCCCAATCACAAGGCGGAGCTTAATCGTTCTGAACTGCGAAAGATAACTCACCAGTTTGTAAAACTCCCTGAAGTTGCTCACCATCACATGCTGACCCATCTCATTAAGCAGATCAACCCGCTCAAGAAAATCACGCTCATCGAAATCGTCTTTTTCAAATAGGTTATTCAATGTAATCTCACACAAGGAAAGGGTATTGGATTTATCATAATCTTCATCCTTTTTGAACAAACTGTAACTGGTTTTTAGCATATCGGTAGTAACATAGGTTACCGGACGAAAACTACCTCTGAACAACAAAACGTTTTTCTTGTATAACATATCATCAGGCTCCTGCACATCGCCATAGCGATCGAACATGATGGCTTTTGTCATCCCATTTTTTACCAGCTGAACACCAAGCAAGCGGTTATCTACATAACTCAGTTCAGGGCCACTCATATGTATCATGGTGATGGCCAACCTGTCGCTGCTCAGGTTATCCATCAGCGACTGCAAAAAAGCATTAGGCCTGTCGGATAAATAAAAACAGGCATAAATCAAATTCACGCCTAATATTCCGAGGGTATTTTGCTGCAACACATTATCATTCTCCAACAGCCGTACATGCAAAATAACCTGATTGTAATTACCTCCCTGCCTAAGTTGAAACCGAACACCCATCCAACCGTGGCTCACATTATCCTTAAAATAATTCAATGTTGAAACCGTATCGGCAAAAGTAAAAAATCGTGTTTCCGATTTTACTTTGTGCTGTAACAATCGCGTAAGTTCCTCATATTCGGCATCAAGCATCAACAACAACCGCTCGCGCGAGACATATCGTTTAGCACTCCTGTCTTTGCAATAAATTGCATCACTATAGCTCTTGTCGTAAGCCGAAATAGTTTTGGCAATAGTGCCTGAGGCTCCTCCTGCATGAAAAAAATTACGCCCAACCTCCTGCCCTCCGCCAATCTCGGCAAAACTGCCATAAATGGTCGAATCAAGGTTGATCCGTAAAGCTTTACTATTTGTGGCAAGTATTTCGCTGGCACCTGTCATAGACATCTTTCTTGTGGTGGCAAAGATAAGGCTTTCAACTTTCCATTTCGATTTAACCATCATACCTCATCCACAAAAGCTGCAACATTCAACTGTCCGAATGCGAACAACGCCACATTAAAACCGAACAAAACATATGCTTATCAGATAAATAAAAATGCGTTATTTTGTTAGTAAAGAATAACTTAAATAAGTATGGCACAAAAATAGATTATCCATACTAAATTTTTTTTGATAACCATAAAATGACTTTACAATACTGTAAAATGGATTAATTTACGAATGAATTATCCAGACATTTTTTTTAACTGAAAACCAAACACAATGCTAAAAAACTACCTGATAAGTGCCTGGCGCAATATTCAAAAACAGAAATTTTATGCCCTGCTCAACCTATTAGGATTAAGTTTGGGTTTGACTGCCGCAATTTTTATCATGCTTTACCTGAATGATGAGTTGCAATATGACACACATCATTCTAAACACGAACGAATCTACCGTGTCAACTCACATTTTAAGATTGGTGATATGGATGATCGTTTTGCAATTGCCGCAGTGCCAATCGGGCCATCATTCAAGCTTGAATTTCCGGAAGTAGCCGAAATGACTCGTTTAACGCCTGCAGAAGATTTATTGTTGCGTCCGGCTAACAGAGATTATTACGAACGGCATATTTTCTTTGCCGACTCAACAGTTTTTGATATCTTTTCGCATGATTTTATTTACGGAAACCCCAAAAATGCGCTCAACGAAATAAACTCCATTGTCCTGACAGAATCATTATCCCGTAAGTTTTTTGGTGATCAAAATCCTGTGGGAGAGCTGATTGAATCAGGATTGAACAAATCTCTCAAAGTTACTGCCGTGATCAACGACCTTCCGCTAAACAGCCATATGCGCTACGAAGGACTAATCTCTATGTTGACTATAAGCGAAGGCAATAACGCTGATTTCAACAGCTTCGAACCCGAAGCTTTTTGGAATATAGGAGTTTATACCTTTGTTTTATTGCACCAAAACAGTTCGACCGAGACCCTCGAGCAAAAATTTCCTTCCTTTTACGATAAATATATGAAATCGCTTGGCGACCAAATCAATGCAAGCTTTTTACCTGATCTGATGCCTCTTGCCAAAATTCATCTGCATAGCGATTACGAAGCCGACTTTGCAACCGGCAATATGGCATATATCTATATCTTTGGAGCAGTGGGGCTGTTTCTGTTGTTACTTGCAGCCATCAATTATATGAATATGGCTACCGCCCGCTCAATGAAGCGGGCACGCGAAGTGGGAATTAGAAAAGTTTCGGGCGCACAACGCAAACAGCTTGTTGGTCAGTTTATTGCCGAATCATTCTTTATGGTGTTTATGGCCGCTCTGATGGCCACAGTTCTTGTAAATTTACTCCTACCCGACTTCAATCAACTCTCCAATAAAAGCATTCCTTACAGTGCTTTGCTACAACCCGGACTTTTATTTGGCTTGCTGATTATTCTTGTTTTCACTGGTTTGCTTTCGGGAAGCTATCCGGCTATGTTTTTATCTTCCTTTAAACCCATCACCGTTTTGCGCGGATCGTTGACCAATTCAGGCAAAAAATCAAATCTGCTCAGACGGATATTGGTCGTCATTCAGTTTACCATTGCTACGATACTGATGATCGGAACCTTTGTGGTGCATGAGCAATTACAGTTTCTGAAAGAAAAAGAGCTGGGTTTCGAGCGCGAAAACCGATTGGTGCTTCAATTGCAGGATACTACCTTTCGTAACAAACTTGAGCCTTTTAAAGCCGCACTACTTCAAAATCCGGCCATTTCGAGCATCAGCAATGCTAATGGCATTCCGGGCCAGACCTCGATGAAAGTTGTGATGCAGCTCGAATCAGAAACAGGCTGGAATACACAGGCTGTTATGATGACACTTACCGATTATGATTACCTGAATACCTTTGGCATCAAATTAATCAAAGGCCGTGATTTCGACCGAAATATGGGATCTGACAAACAGGAAGCTGCTATCGTGAATGAAGCATTTATCAAACAATTCGGCTGGACCGACGATCCCCTTGGCAAAAAGGTCCTCATTGGTGCCGATGCAAATGGAGAAGGTGGCCGACCCCTGAAAGTAGTTGGTGTAGTAGCTGATTATCATTTTCAGTCGCTGCACAATCCCATTGAGCCCTACTTAATTACGCTTTCCGAAAATCCACGTCATTTGCTTACCATTAGTTTTCAAAACAGTAAAAGCGCCGAAGTAATAGATTTCGTGAATCAGCAATGGGACTTATTTGCATCCGGAAAACCTTTTGATTATAAGCTGCTGAATCAAATCCTGGCCGAAAATTATACAGCAGAATCGCGAATCAATTTAATTTTCTCTATCGCCACCTTGTTTACAATTTTTATTGCCTTGCTGGGTCTTTTGGGTCTCACATCCTATGTGGCAGAACAAAAAACAAAAGAAATAGGTATTCGAAAAATTTTAGGAGCCTCGCCACTTAACTTATTTCGCAAACTGTTTCAGGAATTGGGCATTTTGATTGGCATCGCATTTTTGCTGGCAGTGCCATTGGCCTTTTGGCGTATTCAAATCTGGCTCGAAAACAGTTTTGCCTATCACATAACAATTCAGGCTGAATCATTTATCCTTGCCGGTTTAATAGCTTTTGGTGCCGGTTTGCTAACAATGAGCTTCCACCTGATCAGGGTGATAAGCAACAATCCGGTTGAAGCTATCAAATATGAATAAATTTCAACATAAATTCAGTGATGATTGTATTAGTATGCGTTGTTTTAAGTAGCTAAAAACAAATTAATTTTTTCATTAACAATGGGTTTTAGCTGTTTTTTTCAAAGGATCAGGTTCATTAAAAGCTTTTATGTTTAGTAAGGGTCTGTAGTGTAGGGTGGCAATAAGTGGTTTACAGTACTTTCGTTGCTAATTCATCTGCTTGAAGCTAAGGCAAAATGAAAAAAATAAACTAGCTTTGCACCCAATTTTTTAAGACTATCTCAAACGCCATTATGAAGCCCACTTATAAGGAATACAAGCAGCTGGATTTAAAACAAATAGGTGACGAAATCCGAAAATTTTGGGAGGAAGAAGACATCTTCAAAAAAAGCCTCGATTCCCGCCGTGGAAACGAAGCCTTTGTATTTTATGAAGGCCCCCCTTCTGCCAATGGTATTCCTGGCATTCATCATGTGATGGCACGTGCCATAAAAGATATTTTTTGTCGCTATCAAACCCTCAAAGGAAAATTTGTTGACCGCAAGGCAGGCTGGGATACACATGGCTTGCCGGTTGAAATAGGCGTGGAAAAAAGTCTGGGAATTACTAAAGAAGACATCGGTAATAAAATCTCCGTTGAAGACTACAACAAAGCCTGCCGCACCGAGGTGATGAAATACAAAGATCAATGGGACGAGCTCACCAAGGCTATGGGCTATTGGGTTGATCTGGATCATCCTTACATCACCTTCGACAACAAATACATCGAAACGGTTTGGTATCTGCTCTCTAAACTTTATGAAAAAGGCCTGCTTTACAAAGGATACACCATTCAGCCCTACTCCCCTGCTGCCGGCACCGGCCTCAGCACGCACGAGCTAAATCAGCCCGGCTGCTATCGCGACGTAAAAGACACTTCTGCTACGGCACAGTTTAAAGTTGTACGCAACGAAAAAACAAACTTCTTAAAAGCCGATGCTGATATTCCAATATACTTCCTGGCCTGGACCACCACACCCTGGACTTTGCCTTCGAATACAGCACTGGCTGTTGGACCGAAAATCGATTATCAGCTGATTAAAACCTTCAATCCATATACTGCGAAAGCCATTCAGCTCATCATGGCAAAAGCCTTGGTAAATGCCTATTTCGATCCGGCCATGGAGAACGCAGCACTCTCAGAATATAATGCCGGCGACAAAAAAATACCCTTTGAGATTCTGGACGAATTCAAAGGCGAACAGCTCAAAGATATTCAGTATGAACAGCTTATCCCTTGGGTAAAACCGATGGGAGAGGCTTTCAGGGTAATTGCCGGCGATTTTGTTACCACCGAAGACGGAACCGGAATTGTACATATTGCTCCCACTTTTGGTGCCGATGACGATCGCGTTGCCAAACAATCCGGTATCGTGCCGCTTATCCTTTTGGACAAAGAAGGTATCCGCAGACCTATGGTCGATCTTACAGGCCGCTTTTACAATATTGAGGAGCTTGATGAAGATTTCGTAAAGGATTATGTAAACACAGCACTTTATGCAGAATTTGCCGGAAGGCCGGTAAAAAATGATTACGACAGCAGCCTCTCAGCCGATGCCCCCACACTGGATGTGGATATAGCCGTGATGCTGAAAAAAGAAAACAAAGCCTTCCGAATCGAGAAGTTTACGCACAGCTATCCGCATTGCTGGCGCACCGATAAGCCTGTTTTGTACTATCCGCTCGATAGCTGGTTTATTCGCACTACCGCTTTCAAGGAACGGATGCTCGAATTGAATAATACCATCAACTGGAAACCAAAATCGACAGGAGAAGGACGCTTTGGCAACTGGCTCGAAAATCTGGTCGACTGGAATCTCTCACGCTCAAGATTTTGGGGAGTGCCCTTGCCAATTTGGACAAGTGAAGACCGCACAGAGCAAAAAATAATTGGCTCTGCTGCCGAACTAAAAGCTGCCATTGACGAAGCCGTTGAGGCCGGCCTGATGGAAAATAATCCGCTGGAAAAATATGAGACTGCTGATTTTAGTGCTGATAATTACGAACGCTTCGACCTGCACCGGCCCTATGTAGATAAAATCGTGCTGCTTAGCGAAAGCGGAAAACCAATGTACCGCGAACCCGATTTGATCGATGTGTGGTTCGATTCGGGAGCCATGCCCTATGCGCAACTGCATTATCCTTTTGAAAACAAGGAACTGTTCGAAAAGAATTTCCCGGCCGACTTTATTGCCGAAGGCGTTGATCAAACCCGCGGTTGGTTCTTTACACTACATGCCATCGCTGCCATGCTTTTCGATTCGGTTGCCTACAAAACTGTCGTTTCAAATGGCCTGGTGCTTGATAAAAACGGCAACAAAATGTCGAAACGTTTGGGCAATGCTGTTGATCCCTTCGAAACCATCAACAAATATGGCCCGGACGCCACACGCTGGTATATGATTACCAACGCACAACCCTGGGACAACCTTAAATTCGATTTGAATGGCCTGGATGAAGTACGCCGCAAATTCTTCGGGACGCTTTACAATACTTACGCTTTTTTTGCACTTTATGCCAATATCGATGGTTTCCGATACGAAGAAAAAGACATCGCACATAACGAACGTCCGGAAATTGACCGCTGGATACTCTCCGAGTTGAATTCGTTGATCTTATTGGTTGATGAAGCCCTGCAGCAATACGAACCAACCCGTGCCGGACGAGCCATTCAACAATTTGTAGATGAACACCTTAGCAACTGGTATGTGCGCCTATCGCGGCGCAGATTCTGGAAAGGCAACTATTCACATGATAAAATCTCTGCTTATCAAACCCTCTATACCTGTTTGGATACAGTTGCCAGGTTGATGTCGCCCATCGCACCTTTCTTCAGCGAGCAGCTTTATCTCGACCTGAATAAAGTGAGTGAAAAAGATCAGCACGAGAGCGTTCACCTCACACACTTCCCAATTGCCGATACAACGATGATTGATAAAGCCCTGGAAGAACGCATGCAGATGGCACAGCAGATCTCTTCGATGGTGCTTTCGCTACGCAAAAAATCGAATATCAGGGTAAGACAACCGCTTAACAAAATTATGATCCCTGTGCTGAATGCCGATATGCAGCTTCAGCTCGAAAAAGTTGCTGATCTTATCCTGTCGGAGGTCAATGTGAAAACCATTGAATACCTTGGAGAAGACACCCGTATGCTGGTAAAAAAGATCAAGCCCAACTTTAAAAGTCTGGGGCCGAAATACGGTAAGTTGATGAAACAGATTGCCGGAATATTTGCTGGTTTTAGCCAGGAAGATATCCGAAGCTTTGAAAAAAACAAAGGAACACAACTGCAAATTAACGGGCAGGAAGTTGTACTGGAATTAACTGATGCCGAAATACTTACCGAAGACATCCCGGGCTGGATGGTAAGTACCCAGGATTTATTAACCGTGGCACTCGACATCACCATCACACCGCAACTGGCCGATGAAGGTCTGGCACGCGAACTAATCAACAGGGTTCAAAATCTGCGTAAAGATCAGGGACTGGAAGTCACTGATAAGATTATTCTTACGATCGAAAACAATAGTTCTGTCCGTTCAGCCGTTGAACAGTTTAAAGACTATATCTGTTCAGAGACTTTAGCGCTGCTCAAATGGACTGATGCAAACACCGAGGTACAATTGACCGAAGTTGAACTAATTGATAACATGAACGTTAAACTAAATATACACAAAGCTTAACAGCTTTTTTTTGAAAAGATTAAACTAATTCGGAGTATTTACCTTATATTTATACCGGAATAAAACCTTATGCGTAAGGCAGGTAGATAACTTAACACTTAATAGTTATGAAAGAGCAAGAGAAAATTCAGAATACAGAATCAAAAAAGAATCGTTATTCTGATGAGGAGCTGGAAGAGTTCAGAGATATTATTTTAAATAAACTCGAAAAAGCAAAAGCCGATTTAAAATTGCTTACCGAAGCAATCTCCACTGGTGATGAAAACGGAACAGATGACACCTCACCTACTTTCAAAGTATTAGAAGAAGGTTATCAGGTGTTGTCGAAAGAAGAAAACGGAAGACTTGCTGCTCGCCAGCAAAAGTTTATCAACAACCTCGAAAATGCGCTGATTCGCATTGAGAACAAAACTTATGGAATCTGCAGGGTTACAGGCAAACTAATTCCTAAAGAACGCTTACGCATCGTACCCCATGCAACCCTTAGCATTGAGGCTAAACTGCAGCAACCAAGAGCTTGAATCAAAGGGCACATTGGATTAGTCACATTTCAAAAAATAAAACCAGCATCCCTTTTTAAGTCAAATTAAAAATTTAGATTTAAGAAGGGATCAATGCTTCATAAAAAAAATCATTCCACCTTGAAAAAACCCTTACTCATTGTTTTTCTGGTTTTATTGCTCGATCAAGTACTTAAGTTTTACATTAAACTTAGCATGACCATCGGACAAGAAATCCTCATTACCGATTGGTTTATCATTCATTTTACCGAAAACAACGGAATGGCTTTCGGTTTTGAATTTGCAGGTGAATGGGGCAAACTGGCCTTAAGTATTTTCAGGATACTGGCTGTTATTGCCATCTTTGTTTATTTGGTGATCCTCAGCCGGAAAAAAACACGAACAGGGGCAATTTTTGGCTTATCGATGATTATGGCAGGCGCACTGGGCAACATCATTGACAGTGCCTTTTATGGATTGATATTCAGTGCCAGCAGCTATCATACTGTAGCCACTTTTCTTCCCGAAGCAGGTGGTTATGCCAGTTTTTTACACGGAAAAGTGGTTGACATGTTTTACTTTCCATTATTGATTCTAAATCAGGCAGAAGCCCCTGCATGGATTCCGGATTTTATCTTCGGTAATGATGGTTACTTCATCTTTTTCCGGCCTGTTTTCAACATTGCAGATGCGGCAATCACAACAGGTGTGTTATGGCTCATACTTTTTGAACGCAATTTTTTGAAAGGCCACTGATTCAAAAGCTTCATTTTTTGCAAAAAACCAGCATTTTAAACTATTTAAAACGAATTGAAATAGTATCTTTGCGCCAAATTTCTATCAACCTAATCCTATTGTTACCCACATGAGTAAGACAATAAGCGGACGTATTGCACAGATCATCGGACCGGTGATTGACGTAGCCTTCGAGCAAGAATCAGACCTTCCCAACCTGCATGATGCGTTGGAAATTACCCGTGAAAACGGCGAAACACTTATCCTTGAAGCACAACAGGCCATAGGTGAAAATACGATCAGGGCCATTGCCATGGACTCTACTGACGGTTTAAAACGCGGAATGCCGGTAGTTGCGCTGGGCAAACCCATTTCGATGCCCACAGGCGATGAAATCAAAGGCCGCCTGTTTAATGTTATCGGCAAACCCATCGACGGGCTGAGTGAAATAAAAAGTAAGACCTCTTACAGCATTCACCGGGATCCACCGAAGTTTGAAAACCTCACCACTCAAAGTGAAGTGCTCTATACCGGAATCAAAGTTATCGACCTGATTGAGCCTTATGCCAAAGGCGGAAAAATTGGTTTGTTTGGTGGTGCTGGTGTTGGCAAAACGGTGATCATCATGGAGTTGATCAACAATATTGCTAAAACCTATTCTGGTATGTCGGTTTTTGCCGGTGTTGGAGAACGTACCCGTGAAGGAAACGATTTGTTGCGCGAGATGATCGAATCCGGCGTTATCAGGTATGGAAAAGAATTCCAGAAAAATATGGAAGAAGGTGGATGGGATTTGTCCAAAGTTGACCCAAAAGAACTGGAGCAATCACAAGCCACATTGGTGTTCGGACAGATGAACGAACCTCCTGGAGCCCGCGCCAGGGTTGCCTTGAGCGGTTTGACACTGGCCGAATATTTCCGCGATGGAGACGAAGAAACAGGCGGAAAAGACATCCTTTTCTTTATTGACAATATCTTCCGTTTCACTCAGGCAGGTTCTGAGGTTTCTGCTTTGCTTGGCCGTATGCCTTCTGCAGTAGGATATCAGCCTACGCTGGCTACCGAAATGGGTATGATGCAAGAACGTATTACTTCTACCAAACGTGGATCAATTACCTCTGTACAAGCTGTTTATGTGCCTGCGGATGACCTTACCGACCCTGCTCCTGCTACCACATTTGCTCACCTTGATGCCACAACGGTATTGAATCGTAAAATTGCCGAGCTTGGTATTTATCCTGCTGTGGATCCACTCGATTCCACTTCACGGATTCTTACTCCTGAAGTAGTTGGCGAAGAACACTATAAAACTGCACAGGAAGTAAAAAACATTTTGCAGCGTTACAAAGAATTGCAGGATATAATTGCCATTCTTGGTATGGATGAGCTTTCGGAAGAGGACAAACTGATCGTACATCGTGCCCGTCGCGTACAACGTTTCCTTTCTCAGCCTTTCCATGTTGCCGAGCAGTTTACTGGCATTCCCGGAACGGTAGTTAGCATCGAAGATACGATCAAAGGCTTCAAAATGATTATGAATGGCGAAGTGGATGAATATCCTGAAGCAGCATTCAATTTGGTTGGAACCATTGAAGAAGCCATTGAAAAAGGCAAGAAACTGATGGCTGAAAGTAACGCTTAATTGTAAATTTCTGCTATGAAACTAGAAGTTATCACCCCCGACACCACTTTGTTTGAAGGAGAAGTGGAGCTGGTTCAGCTTCCCGGACTGGATGGTCTTTTTGAAGTACTGAATAACCACGCACCTATGATTGCTGCGCTGGGCAAAGGACGCATCAAATACCAACAGCAAGATCGTAAGGATCATTTTCTGGAAATCAATGGTGGCGTGCTTGAAGTACTGCACAACAAAGTATTGGTGCTGGCAGAATAATACAAAAACTAAAAGCATAAAAAATGCCGGTTTTGAATTATCAGAACCGGCATTTTTTATGCTAAAACATTAATTTCTATTCCGCTGCAGGACTTGGCGCAGCAGCAGTCATTGCTTCCAGTTCTTTGTCAATGTGGAACATACCACCTTTTTGATCGCCAACAAGGTTGAGCTTATCCAAAATCGTACTCATGGTACTTTCTTCTTCAATCTGTTCGTTGATATACCATTGCAGGAAGTTACCGGTAGTATAATCCTTCTCTTCCAAAGTAATGGCATACACATCGTTGATCGATTCAGTGATGTATTGCTCATGTTTCATTACTTTCTGAAACACATCCACAAGTGAATTGTAACTGGCTTCGGGAGTTTCTAACGAGCCGATAACAGCCTTTCCGCCACGATCATTTACATAATGAACCAGCTTGAGCTGATGCATACGTTCTTCATCTGACTGACGATACAAGAAAGCAGCAGCACCCGGATATCCGTTTGCTTCGCACCAGATAGCCATGGCCAGATAAATTCGCGAGGAATGTTCTTCTTTTAAAATTTGCGCATTCAATGCGTCTTCAACATTTTTCTTTAACATAGCTTTTGCGTTTTGGTAATTAAACAACTCAACACTCCGCCAGGTTCAATCTTAATAATTTATTAACCCTTCTTAACCATTCAGAGCGTTGGCTCCACCAACAATTTCAAGGATTTCGTTTGTGATGGCAGCCTGACGGGCTTTGTTATAACTCAATTTCAAATCCTTAAGTAGTTCCGTAGCATTATCAGTGGCCTTATGCATTGCCGTCATTCGGGCACCATGTTCGGAAGCAAAGCTGTCGAGCAACATTTTGTAAACCTGGATTTTCAGTGATTTAGGAATTAACTCATCCAAGATCTGATCTTTTCCAGGCTCAAAAATATAATCAAGGCCTTCGTGTTGCTTATCATCTTCGAGCTGAGGCATTTCGACCGGAAGAAACTGTTCGTGAATCAAAAGCTGCGTGGCTGCATTTTTGAATTGGTTATACACAAAAATGATTTTATCAAATTCGCCTGCCACAAAAATGTCCATCAATTCTTGCGCAATGGGTACTACCTCAGTAAATACAAGATTATCAAATACATGATTGTTTGCTTTGTAAATGCTCATTTTCCGGCTTTTGAAGAAATCTTCACCTTTTTTGCCAATGCAAAAAACTTTCAGATTTCCCGCCTTATGCTGGGCTTCAAAGTCTTCGTTGATCAACTTCACAGTTGCCCGAATAACATTCGTGTTGAAAGCCCCGCACAAGCCACGATTTGATGTTACAGGCACAAGCAAAATCTTTTCGGCATGCCTAACCACCGCATACTTATTATCGTCAGCTTGCTCCACGCTTCGATTCAAATCCTGCATCAATTCCTGCAGTTTGGCTGCATAAGGCCGCATGGTCGTAATCGCATTTTGAGCGCGGCGCAATTTGGAAGCAGCTACCATTTTCATTGCACTGGTAATCTGCTTTGTCGAGTTGACGGACTCAATACGTGTTCTTACTTCTTTTAAATTGGCCATCCTTTGAATGGTTTAGTATTGATGCACAATAGACTATTTTTCATAAGTGGCAGCAATATCAGTAGCCACTTTACGCAATTTTGCAGTGATTTCGTCGGTATATTTTCCTGCTTTCAATTCTTTGAGCAGTTCGGCATGATGCTCCTCAAGGTGATGCAAGAAGGTATCCTGAAAGTCGTTTACCTTATTAACGGGCACTTTCCTGAGCAGATTTTGTGTTCCACAGAAAATGATAGCCACTTGATTTTCCACTTTCATTGGAGAATATTGGGGCTGCTTGAGGATTTCCACATTGCGGCGACCTTTGTCCAAAACCGCCATTGTAGCAGCATCCAGATCGGAACCAAACTTCGAAAATGCTTCCAGCTCACGAAACTGTGCCTGGTCAAGTTTCAAGGTTCCGGCAACTTTTTTCATGGATTTAATCTGTGCATTACCACCCACACGCGATACCGAAATACCCACATTAATGGCTGGCCGAATACCTGAGTTGAACAGATTGGTTTCGAGAAATATCTGTCCGTCGGTAATTGAAATAACATTAGTTGGGATATAAGCCGATACGTCTCCTGCCTGTGTTTCGATAATTGGAAGTGCCGTTAGCGAGCCACCTCCTTTCACCATATGTTTGATGGTTTCGGGCAGGTCGTTCATGTTTTGGGCTATTTCGTCGGAGTTGATCACCTTGGCAGCGCGTTCGAGCAAGCGTGAATGGAGGTAAAACACATCGCCAGGATAAGCCTCACGGCCCGGAGGACGACGCAGCAAAAGCGAAACTTCGCGATATGCTACTGCCTGTTTCGAGAGGTCATCATAGATCACCAAAGCAGGGCGTCCGGTATCCCTGAAAAACTCACCAATGGCAGCACCTGCAAATGGTGCATAAAACTGCATGGCAGCCGGATCAGATGCCGTAGCCGAAATCACAACGCTATAAGGCATGGCACCATTGTCTTCGAGGGTTTTAACGATCTGTGCTACTGTTGATCCTTTTTGACCAATTGCTACATAAATACAATAAACCGGTTCGCCTCTGTCGTAAAACTCCTTCTGATTCAGGATGGCATCAATAGCAATTGCTGTTTTTCCTGTTTGCCGATCGCCGATAATCAACTCGCGTTGTCCACGGCCGATCGGGATCATGGCATCAATGGCTTTGATACCGGTTTGCAATGGTTCGTTCACCGGCTGGCGGAAAATTACACCGGGAGCCTTGCGTTCGAGCGGCATTTCAAAAGTATCACCAGCGATGTCGCCCTTACCGTCAATTGGTTCGCCCAGTGTGTTGATTACGCGACCCAACATGCCTTCACCCACTTTGAGTGAAGCAATGCGACCTGTGCGTTTTACCGTATCACCTTCGTTGATGTCTTCGCTTTCGCCCAGAAGTACCACGCCAACATTGTCTTCTTCGAGGTTGAGTACAATGCCCATCAGGCCATTCTTTTCAAACTCAACAAGCTCGCCCGATTCGGCATTTCCCATGCCATAAACACGGGCAATACCATCACCGATCTGTAATACTGAGCCTACTTCTTCCAACACGGCATCGGTTTTGAATCCGGCCAGTTCCTGACGTAGAATTGCTGATACTTCTGCGGGTTTTATTGTTGCCATAATTCCGTTATTGTTTCGTTAAAATCCTTTTATAAATAAGTTTTTATCAAATTCTTTATGAAGCCTGGAGATGACCTTGCTGATGCTGGCATCATACTGATAATCCTGCATTTTAAGTTTATATCCTCCAATCATTTCAGGATCAAGTTTTTGTTGTATCTGAATGGTTTTCTGTGTGCGTGCTTCCATAACCTGTAACATTTTACGGCTCAAGGCCTCATCAATAGCTGTGGCAGTTGTAATTTCAACAACTGCAATATTTTTGTGATCGAGATAACTTTCATAAAACTGTTGGGCAATATCATGCACCTGCTCTTCGCGTCCTTTTCTGATGAGGATATCCAAAAAAGCAAGGCTACGTTTGTCAATTTTTCCCTCGAACACTTTTTTTACAACTGTTTTCTTACGCATAGGCGGAATCACCGGGCTTGCCATCATGCGTCTGAGTGCTCTGTTTTCGGTCATCACATCCGCCACCAGCTTCATATCATCCTTTACCTGCTCGAGCTTTCCGTCCTCAACGGCAAGATCAAAAAGGGCTTTGGCGTATCTTTTTGCCAGTAGTATGTTTTTCATCATTTTAATTGATTATGCCAGCGGCGTATTAGTTCAACTGTTTATCTTCGATCAGCTTTTCGATATAAGCTTTTTGCACGTCTGACGATTTCATTTTTTCGCGCAGGACCATTTCAGCAATATCAATCGAAATCTCTGCAATTTGATTCTTGATGTCTGTCATGGCTGCTTTGCGCTCATTCTCGATACGTACTTTGGCATTCTCAACAATCCGATCGGCTTCATCATTGGCTCTAACACGGGCTTCATCCAGCATTTTATCACGCAATTTGCGAGCCTCCATCATCAGCTGATCTCTTTCTTCCTTGGCCTTTTTGAGCAAGGCCTCATTATCAATTTGCAACTTTTTCATCTCTTCATGAGCACGATCGGCTGCCTGAAGTGCTTCTTCAATATGTCTTTCGCGGTCTTTAAGTGCCTGAATAATAATAGGCCAGGCAAACTTCTTCAGGATGAAGAAAACCGCTCCAAAGGCCAGCGTCATCCAAAAAATCAATCCTAATCCGGGATTTACAAGTTCCATAGGTTATTCTTAGTTAAGCATTAATACAACTGATGAAATAAAAACCCGACTTTGCAACCAACCGTTGCAAAGTCGGATTAAAATTGCTGTTACATGAAAACGATCAGCAGACAAACCACGATAGCAAAGAAGGCAACACCTTCGATAAGAGCGGCCGACACGATCATATTTGAACGAATGTCGCCGGCAGCTTCGGGCTGACGTGCAATAGATTCCAATGCGCTGCGACCAATCTGGCCGATACCCATACTGGCACCAATGGTGGCAATACTTGCACCAAGACCGGCTGCCATTTTTGCAATTGGAGTTAAATCGCTAACTGCTTGTAACAAAATGGTTAATAAATCCATGATTGTAAATATTAATGATTAATAAATGGGTTACTTTTTAATGATGTTCTTCTACTGCCATACCAAAATAAATAGCTGACAGCAAGGTAAATACATAAGCCTGGATAAATGCTACCAGCAATTCCAGGAAGTTAATAAAAATTGAAAGCAGGATAGAAATGATTGACATCCCATATCCGGCATAAACACTGGCCTGCCCAAAAACAAAGATCAGGCTGATAAATCCAAGTATGATAATGTGGCCTGCCGTGATGTTGGCAAACAAACGCACCATCAGCACAAATGGTTTTGTGAACACACCAACGAGTTCAATCACAGGCATCAAGGGCAATGGTACCTTGAGCCACCAGGGAACGCCCGGTGTGTTGAAAATGTGTGCATAATAATTTTTGTTGCCCGTGAAAGTGGTGATGAAAAAAGTAAACAGAGCCAGAACACCTGTTACAGCAAGGTTTCCGGTTACGTTTGCTCCAAAAGGAAAAATTGGGATCAAGCCCAGCAGGTTGTTAAAAAAGATAAAAAAGAACACCGTAAACAAATAAGGTAAAAATCTTTCGTAATGCTTTCGGCCAATAGCCGGCAGGGCTACCTCATCACGGATAAACAAAATGATCGGCTCAACGATGGATTGAAATCCTTTTGGTGCCTTCCGCGCGCGTCTGCGATAGGATTTGGCTACACCCAAAAAAATCAGTACCACAATAGTGCTGTAAATAATAACCGCCAGCGAGTTCTTGGTAAGCGAGAGATCGATTGGCTGAACAAAGTTGCCGTCAGCATCGCGTTTCACAATTTTTCCTTTTAACATGCCTTCCTGGGCTATCTCAAAGCCTTTGTAGGCTGACTTCCCATGATGAAATTTTGATGAAAGAAAGAAATGCCATTCACCTTCATCATAGAGTATCACAGGCAAAGGAACCGTGATGTGCGTGTGTCCGTAATCAGCAATATGCCATTCATAAGCATCAACGATATGCCCGATGATAATTTCTCCGGCATTCAGGTCTGCTTTTTCCATTTCATGCTCAGTATGCTCCGATATCTGGTGCAAATCTTCATCAGCACGCGCATTTAGTGACCAGGCAAAAAAACCAATAAGCAGAATCGTTGCTATGTAACTTATTGATCTGCTTCTAATTATTCCTTTATGGATCGCCATTTATGTGGGTTGATTCAAGGGGTTAGAAATTGGCTGCAATTTTACGAAAGAATCCTTGAATAGGAAAGTATTTTTTACGAATTTCTTTGTAAAGCAGCTTGTTGCATAAATTTTTTACCTTTATTGCTCAAAATGTTTACTTTAAAATGATTCTAAATTAGCTTGTTTTGCTGCCTTTGCTGACAGATTGTTGTATCTTCATAGATTGAAAAATTCGTTGAATACGAAACTCAAAAAACTGAATATTATGAAAAAAATTTTACCCTTTTTGTTTCTGCTTTTTTTGGGAGCCTGCAACCAATGCCCCACCGATCCGGCAATTGCCAACGAAATAGATACCATTGAAAACCTGCTTGAATCCTATGTAATTGCGCTCGAAAACGAAGACTTTAACATGATTGAACAAAGCTGGGCAGCCAACGACAGCATCATTCTGATCGGAACCGACAGCCACGAAAAACTGATGGGCTGGGAAAACATACGTAAGGCGTATCGTAACCAATTCAACAGCATATCGAACACCCTCATTTCTACCAGCGATCAGTTTATCCGCATCAGCTGCACGGGCAATACAGCCTGGTTTACCAAAACCATGAATTACAATTTTATGTACGACAGTGTGGCACACAGCTTCGAAGGCATCCGGTTTACGGGTGTGCTGGACAAAAATGATAAGGGTCAGTGGAAGCTGATGCAAGGGCATCTTTCTATTCCGGCACAGATCAACATTGGCAAATAAAAGCAAAAAAGTTTTCCGAAAAAAAACACAACAAAGTTTCGAAAAGCCCTAACTTTGCGCCCACTAACCGCAAGCTGAAAAACTTATGTCGAAAATCATGGATCCCATTGGCAGGCTGATGGGTTTACGTTACAAATCGCATCCCTGGCATGGCGTCGAAATTGGCTCTGATGCACCGGAAGTGGTGATCTGCTATATCGAGATGGTTCCTACCGATACCGTTAAATACGAAGTAGATAAGGTTTCGGGATACTTAAGACTCGACCGGCCACAAAAATACTCCAATGTGGTTCCTGCTTTGTATGGCTTTGTGCCACAAACATTTTGTGCCAGTCGTGTTGCCGAGTTTTGTAATCAAAAAACAGGCCGCACCGATATTACCGGCGATCGCGATCCACTGGATATTTGTGTGCTCACAGAGAAAGACATCACGCATGGTGATATCCTTGTAAGAGCCAGACCTATTGGTGGTTTCAGGATGATCGATGGCAACGAAGCCGATGATAAAATTGTTGCAGTGCTGGATAATGATGCCGTTTATGGCGGGTATCGCGATATGACTGATTGCCCCGATCTGGTAATTGACCGGCTGAAACATTATTTCCTTACTTACAAAGATTTGCCCGGCAAAGAAAGTAATGTGGAAATATCACATGTGTATGGCATTGAAGAAGCGCAGGAAGTAATCAAACGTTCGATGGAAGATTACCACCATAAGTTTGACAACCTCGACAGCTTTTTATCGGAAGTATAATATTCAAAAAAACCCGCAGCCGAAAATCTCCGGCCACGGGTACCAAACCAACACACAACAAAGCGCTACAAAGTAGCAGCTTTTATCTTATCGGTTTCTGATAAACCTTCGATTATTTCGATATTGATTCCATCAGAAAGACCGGTTTTTACAATGCGTTTTTCAAACTGTTGAGGAGACACTTCTACCTCCACATAAGTAGTATCCTTTTCGATTAAAAGATAGCCTTCGTTTACGGCCAGCACCTGATCCTTACGTTCCAATACGATATCAGCATTGGCGCTATATCCTGCCCTGATAAACTGATTTTCTTTTAAATCGACAGCTGCCCTGATCTCAAACTGGATGGTGCCGTTTTCTTCAATTCCTTTTGGAGAAATATGCTCCAGCACGGCATCAAAGGTTTCATTTTCGATGGCACCGATAGTCATGATAAGCGGCATTCCCTCACTGATTTTACCCACTTCAGATTCATCCACTTTCCCTTCAAAAATCATCTCACTCATATCAGCGATGGTGGCGATTACTGTTCCATTATTGAAGGTATTGCTTTCAATAACTGAATTGCCTTCCTCAACGGGCACATCCAACACCATACCATCAATGGTCGAACGGATTAGTGTATTTGTTACGTTACCGGCTTTTTTGGTAGCCCCTTCGCGGATCAGCTGCAGGTTATCCTCGGCTGATTCCACTTCTTCGCGTGCATTGCGAAAAGCAATATCAAAGGTTAAAAACTCTGCTTCGGGAATAACTTCTTCTTCGTACAAGGACTTATACCGTTCGTGATTTTTACGAGCTTCTTCAAGCTGTATTTTTGCCCTTTTCACGCGCGATTCAGCATTGTTGAGGTTGATCATATCCGGAATAATTTTTACCCTGGCAATCAGCTGATCTTTTTTTACCACATCGCCGGGCTCAACAAAAATTTCTTCGATAATTCCGGAAACCTTTGGTGTGATTTCAATCTCCTTTCGCGGAACAACCGAACCGGTAGCAACAGTTTTTCGAATGATATCAGTTTTGAAAGCTGTTGTGGTTTCAAACACAACCGGTTCGGCCTGCGATTTCTTGTAGAGATAAACGATAGTGCCTACAAATACGACAACAATCACAAGGATGACAGCAATTTTGAGAATAGTTTTCATAAGTAATCGAATTTATTTTGTGTGTTATTTGGATTTATTCATAACGAAGTGCATCAATAGGTTTTATACTTACAGCTTTGCGTGCCGGAATGAGGCCGGCTAATACCCCTGAGAACACCACTATGGCCAAAGCTACCATAGCCACCTGAAAATCAACAACCGGATGCATAAACATGGTTTCCTGGTTCCCGGGTTCGGGCAGGTTTTTATCAATGAGCTCCATAATCAGCACCCCGAAAACCAAGCCTGCATAACCGGCAATACTGGTTAGTACAACTGATTCGGTAACAATCTGAGAGATCACCTTCAAAGGTGAGGCTCCCAGGGCGCGCATGATTCCAATTTCTTTGGTTCGCTCCTTTACAATTACCAACATGATGTTTGAAATGCCGATCACACCAGCCAACAATGTTCCGATACCAACAATCCAAATCAATCCGTTTATGCCCATAAACAAACCTGTCATTTGCTTAAATTCCTTTTCGAGGTTTACTGATCCAACGGCTCTATGGTCGTCAGGCGAAACATTATGGCGTTCTTTTAAAAGTTTGGACGCTTTTTGCTCAATAACACTCACATCCACATCGGGTTGAGAAGTGAGCGCAAACCAGGCAACGATATTCCCATAATTATAAACTTTCTGCAATGTTGTAAAAGGGATATGAATACTTTGTTCTTTGTCGCCGCCGAAATTAAAATTCATGTTTTTGGGTTTAAAAACACCAATAACCTGAAAATAAACTCCTCTTATCCTGATGTATTTCCCGATGGGATTTTCGTCTTTTTCGAAAAGGACTTCATATACCCTTCGGCCAATCACAGCAACTTTTTTGGCATGATTGATATCATTTGCGTTGAGGAATCGTCCCTGAACCATTTCGGCCGGATCAATCTTGTTCCATTCGGGATAATCACCATAAATATTAAAAGCACCTGCATTTTGCTTATAAATCACATTATTTCCTGCTTGTCGTCCTCCACCTTCGAGGCGAGGAGCCACCAAACCCATTTCAGGAATATTATCCTTTAAGGCCTGAATATCGTCGTTCCTGAAATAATACCTTCTGTTACGTGGAAAGCCTTTATAGGGCTCTGTTGTGGGTCGGGTCCACATGAAAACGCTGTTTGTTGCCAAATCGCCCATGCCGTAGGTAATCCCATTTTCGAGTCCGTTGCCTGATCCCAGCATGATCATCAACATGAAAATGCCCCAAAACACACCAAATGCGGTGAAGAAGGTTCTGACCTTATTTTTGGCCAGACTACTCCATATCTCGTACCAGCGATCGCGATCAAACATAGCTCATTTATTAATTTGTTTATTCATCCCGCAAAGCTTCGATTGGTTTTATAGCAGCAGCGCGTCGAGCAGGAATAAAACCGGCCAATGCCCCGGCAATAATCAGTAACAACGTAGCTCCAAGCGCGATAGAAACATCCACTTCGGGCTCTCTGAAAAAAGGTGTTTGAATATAATCAGAAACCAGTTCGAGCAATCCAACCCCGACAACCAGCCCGAAGTATCCTGCAAAGGCAGTGATCAGAACTGCTTCCTGCAAAATCAAACTGATAATGCTGCCAGGCGTGGCACCAAGTGCTTTGCGGATACCAATTTCCTTGGTACGATCTTTCACCACTATCATCATAATATTACTTACGCCTACCACTCCGGCTATGATCGTGCCAATGCCAATCACCCAGATAAAAAGCCTGATACTGGCAAAAAGTTTCTGAAACTTGGTAAACTCTTCAACGCTATTCCAAAAAAACATGGCGTTTTCATCCTCAGGATCATACCTGTGCAAGTTTGCCATTTTAGTCTTGATGTCGTCTTCTATCTTCTTTGCCTCTTTTTCGTTGGCATCACCCACTGTAACTACCATCCCGTGAATATTCCTTTCGCCGCCAAAAACAGTTTGTGCCGTGGCAATAGAGATATAAACCAGTTGCATATTGTCGTCTCTTCCGTCATCATCCACAAACACGCCAATCACCTTAAATGGAATCCCGTTTATCTTGATATACTTGCCCAATGGATCTTCGGTTTTAAACAAAGCATCGCCAACCAATTTACTGATCAATACATTCTTTCGTTTATAACGTTGGTCATTTTCATTTAAAAACCTTCCATTCAAAAGTGTAAGTTTTTCAACCTCTTGATAATCCGGGTGTACGCCGCGTATGGCATACGATCCGGATTGTTTTTTGTAAGCCAGCACATTGCTCCACACATGGTATCGACCACTAATTTGATCAAGACCGTTAACATGTGTTTTCAGAAAATCATAATCATCATTTTTCATTGTGATCAAACGCCCGGGCTTATTGCCTTTGTATGGCTTGCTGGTCTGTCCGTTCCAGATCCAGATGGCATTGGTAGCCGATGAACTAAACTGGTTTTCGACTCCTTTTTGTAAACCAATTCCGGAGCCTTGCAAAATGATCAGCATAAAAATGCCCCAAGCCACCGAAAATCCGGTAAGAAAAGTGCGAAGCTTATTCTTTTCAATGGTATTAAAAATCTCCTGCCATTTGTCAATATCAAACATATGCCGTGGGATTAAACGGTTTTTTCATCCTCAGAATGGTGAAAGTAATGCCCATTCTTATGGTCTTTCTCAATCTTTCCATCATGCAAACGGATGATACGCTGTGTTTGATGCGCAATATCATTTTCGTGCGTCACTATGATGATGGTAATGCCGCTTTTGTTGATTTGCGCAAAAAGTTCCATCACCTCCTGCGAAGTCACACTATCAAGTGCTCCGGTTGGCTCATCTGCCAGAATCACTTTTGGATTTCCGATGAGTGCCCGTGCAATTGCCAATCGCTGCTTCTGTCCGCCCGAAAGTTCGTTGGGTAAATGATCGGCCCAGGGTGTCAAACCTACTTTTTCGAGATATTCCATGGCAATTTTATTGCGCTTTCGCCGTGGAACACCTTGATAATACAGCGGAAGAGCTACATTCTCGACTGCATTTTTAAAGCTAATCAAATTGAATGACTGAAACACAAATCCCAGATGCTTGTTACGCAATTGGGCAGCTTTGGTTTCGTTCAGGTCCTTTACCAGTTTACCGTCCAGATAATAATCTCCGCTATCGTGCACATCGAGCAGGCCGATAATATTGAGCAGGGTTGATTTTCCGGAACCGGACGAGCCCATCACAGCTACCATTTCGCCTGACGTAACTTTCAGATCAATACCTTTTAAAACATGTAAACTGTTGTTACCGGTTTGATAACTTTTATGTATGCCATTGAATTGAATCATGTTGTGGTCGGATATTGGTACTATCACAAAATTTGACAACAGAATATCATAAACAATGCCAAAAATTTGTATCGCATTGACATACTGCTGTTTAAAACAAGCTGCCGCAAAGGTTTAAACCGGTCTTATTGTACGAAAAGTGTGCGTGACCGCTCAGAAGTATTCGATTTCGAACAGTGTTATCCGAGCCAATGCAAAAAAGTTGCAACCAGAAATCCAAGGTAATTTCCAACGGCATAACCAATAATTCCGATGCTTAATCCCGGAAGCACAAGGGCTCTGTTGTTGAGGGCTGCAGCTATCACCGGAACAAAAGGCGGACTACATATCAAAGCTGTTGAGGTTACCATAACCGTTTCGTTATCAATCCTGAAAAAGTAGGCCAACACAACATGAAGCAATAAGGAGCCGAAGACGACCAGGGTGATGTAATAAATAAGCTGAGGGGAAGCATGAAGCATTTCGTTAATGTTGACCATCGAGCTAACGGTAACACTAAAAACCAAAATAAAATACATCCCAAGGTCGAAGCTTTGTGGCGAATTTCGCAGCACAGGAACAACAGACCCCAACATTCCAAAACTTGTGATTAACAGCATGGTGGTAGCCATCATCAGATTTTCCGGAACCAGACTGCCTATTCCGGCAGAAACTCCTACAATCATTACTGAAGCTGTTGCTAAAACAATTCTATTTATCAATTTTCCCTTAATTGGATTTGGATCAGAAACGTTTAGCTGATCCGCATTAAGCTCCCTTTTGCCGGTAAATCCGGGAAGGAACATCCCAAATAGTTTTTGCCCCAGAAGCAGAAGAAAAAGCAAATAAAATCCCGAAAGAAGCATGTCGTAAGTATGCGTCAGCAAGTAGGTGTTTTCATCCACATCCAAGATCAGTTTTAAGGAAGCCAGATTGGGAGTGCCACCTGTGTAAACACCTACCAACATCCCTCCGATTTTCCAGAGTTCCTTGTTGGTATCCTGAAACAAGGCAAAACCCAAAAACACCATGAAAATCACAGAGATCACTGCCAATATCATTGACAAAAATCCTGTTCGTGCCAGCGATTTCCATTGGCTGAGTCTGGAACCAAAAAGCAGCAAGGGAATAGCCAAAGGGATACTCAAATTCATCACCCATTCCTGCATAACGCCTGCACCCTCAGGAATAATCCTTAATTGCCCAAGTATCAATCCTGCCACATAAGCTACCAACACCGTTCCCAACCGATTGATCCAGCGAAAATGTTTTGAAGCCCACTTTATCAGAACAGGACTTACGAGATAAAACAAAAGAAGAAGGATCGCTTTGAATTCCATGCCTAAAAAAAGAGCAAAGTTAATTATTGTCACTTAACAGCACGATTGGCAGCATAGCGCAATTGCTTATTTTTGTGCCATGGCAGCAAAACAAAAATATTATGTTGTATGGATTGGCAACAAGCCGGGCATTTACTCCAGTTGGGATGCCTGTCGCAAGCAGGTAGAAGGCTTTCAGGGAGCTCGCTATAAAAGCTTTACAAGCGAAAAAGAAGCGATACAGGCTTTTGGTTCAGGCCCTGAAAATTACAAAGAAAATCAAGTTGCCAGAAGCTATACCAGCCATCCCAATCCTCCCCTTGGAAACTCTGTTTGTGTGGATGCGGCCTGTTCGGGTAATCCCGGAAAGATGGAATACAGAGGTGTTTTTACAGAAACAAACACCGAACTTTTTAAAAGTAAAGTTTACGAACTGGGAACCAATAATGTTGGTGAGTTTTTGGCGATTGTTCATGCCTTGGCCTGGCAACACAAGAACAAAACCAATTATCCCATTTACAGCGATTCGCGTAATGCAATCAACTGGGTGAGAGCTGGTAAAGCCAAAACAAAGCTACCCATGAATGCAAAAACAAAAGCACTTTTTGAAGTGATCGGGCGGGCCGAAAACTGGCTTAAAAATAACAGCTTCCGCTTACCCGTTTTAAAATGGGAAACGGAACAATGGGGTGAAATTCCAGCTGATTTTGGCCGTAAATGACATCCTTGAAAAATCTATTCAACCAAAAATCTAAATATTTTTATTTTTGCAATACAAGTAGAATCACGTTAACTGATTAATTATGAGGCCTTACAGACTTCTTTTGTTTAGCTGGATCGTATGGATGATCGTTTTTGGTGTTTCGTGCAATTCGCCTGCCAGCTACAAATCAGAAACTTCTTTCGAAAATCAAATCTGGAATCGTTTTGATGTTCAGGAATATACCTTTATGCCTGAAGAAAACGCAACAAAATGGGATGTGTTTTTTATCTTTGAACACCTCGAAAACTACTATACTGATCATATTGATGTAAATATTACTTTCTATCTGCCAAATGGAGCAACACGATCGCGCGACTATGCTTTTAGGCTGAAAAACGACAAGCTGGAATGGACTGGCAAGCAGGATCAAAAGCTCGTTACACACGAACTTTCTGTTATTAAAGGCTTTAGCTTTGATCAATCAGGACCCTTAAACATCAGAGTTGAAAGCAAAATGACAAAATTTAACCTGGGTGCGGTTCAAAAAATAGGAATAATACTCAAAGAATCGAAGAATCAACCATAATCAAAGCTTTGTCAGCAGCTTAACAATTTTTTTATTCACGAAGACAAAAAATTGCACTATTTTTGCGGCTTCCAAACTTCATTATATCTTTGATTAAAAAAAACAATCATTATACAATTAACCACAAGCTTAGATTTGCCTTGTATTGACAAATCAGACAATGCAAGCAATGCAAAACAAAGCATCAAACTAAAGCTGTTATAAATGAATAAAAAACCAGCACTCGTTACCAGGATTCTAATTGGTTTAGTGATAGCAGTATCTGTGCTCTCCTCCTGTGTGCCACAAAGAAAGATGATGTACCTGCAAATGGCCGAGCAAACAGAGACGAAGCCCGCATTCGAAAATGAGCGCTCCATCAGTTACAGGATTCAGCCAGGCGACAACCTATACATTAAGGTAGTTAGTCTTGATGAAAAAACAACCTTGATGTTTAACCCACTCGAAAGAACTTCGGGAGGTTCCAATGTGAATGATCAGGGAATATATTTGAATAGCTATACTGTAAGTGAACAGGGAACTATCGAATTTCCGCTTGCCGGACAGATTTATGTCCAAAACCTGAATGTGGAGCAGATCAAAGAACGGATTCAAGAAATTTTAGATGAATATTTAAAAGAAACCGTGCTTATCGTAAAGCTGGTTAATTTTAACCTCACCGTTTTGGGTGAAGTAAGACGTCCGGGACAATACAAGGTATATCAAAGCGAAATCAATATCTTTGAAGCCTTATCGATGGCCGGCGATCTTACCGAATTTGCCAAACGCGATGACATCAAAATAATCCGACAAACCAAAACCGGATCAGAAATAATAATGGTTGATATGGAAAAGGCTGACATCCTGAGTTCTGATTACTATTACCTTAAGCCTAATGATATTATTTATGTTGAGCCTTTGAAAATCAAGCAATTTGGCTTTGCCACCTTCCCCTATGCGCTGGTGTTTTCTTCCATCTCAACTGCATTGCTCCTGATCAATTTCTTCAACTAAAAAAACAGCTCGTACCGTGGAAAATTTTCAATCCTACCAACAAGAAGAAACCATTGACCTGAAAGCATTGTTTTTCAAGTTTACCCGTTTCTGGTATCTTTTTGCCATCTCCATTTTTATTGCACTTTTAGTTGCATTCTTATTTAATAAATATACCAAACCAGTTTATGAGGTAAAAACCTCCGTGCTGGTAAAAGACGACAAAACCAAGATGGATCCCTCTGCTTTGCTGGGTGGACTTGGGTTAAGCACACAACAAAACCTGCAAAATGAAATAGGCATTTTAATGTCGTATTCCTTAAGCAATCGTGTAGTAAAATCATTGGAGTTTGAAGTTTCTTATTTCGAGGAAGACGGTTTCATCAGGAAAGAGCTATATCTTAATTCTCCTTTCACGGTCGAAGTTGATTACAACAGAGATCAGGCAGTTAATTTGCTTTACAACATAAAACTGAATTCGGATGGAACTTTCTCGCTCTCTGCAGAAGGCGAAAACATCAGTCAGTATGAATACCTGGAAGGTAAACCGCTGGAAGGAGCGAAGGAAAAAGTCAGCTATTCGGGCACCTACAAATTTGGCGAATGGATCAATAATGAATTCAACCGCTTTAAGGTAGTTCTGAACGAAAAATATGATGCCGAAATTCACACCGAGACACAATTCAGTTTTACTCTGAATGATTACCAAAGCCTTTTAAGAACACTGCGGGGCTTTACAATTGAGCCTATCAACCGGGAAGCCTCCATCCTGGAGATTTCTCTGAAAGGAAATATCAAAGAAAAATCTGCTGATTTCTTGAATAAACTCACTGAATTATACTTACAACGCGGCCTCGAAAAGAAAAACCAAATAGCAGATAATACCATCGAATTTATTGACCGACAGCTTATTGACATTCAAGACTCATTAACAAGAGCCGAAATTGCTCTACAGGATTTCCAGACTTCCAACGAGCTGATGAATCTGGATTTCCAGTCTCAACAGGTTTTTGAATATCTCAAAGATTTAGAGCAACAAAAAGCCGAGCTAATAGTAAAATCTAAATACTATAAAAGCCTTCAGCAATACATCCAGGTTAATTTAAACGAACTGGACAAACTGGTAGCGCCAAGTGCCATGGGTATTGAAGATCCTTTGCTCAACAGGCTGGTTCAGGAGTTGGTTAATCTTTCATCGCAAAAAGCTGAACAACTTTTAAATACTACCGATAAGCATCCAACAGTTGTAAGCATCGAATCGCAAATCGTAAATACCAAACGTACGCTAATCGAAAACATCAACAATATTATCTTAAACTCAGAAATTGCGTTGAATGATCTTGACCGCAGAATAGGAGAACTTGAAAAGGAACTCAATAAATTGCCCATTACACAGCGGTTATTATTAGGCTATCAGCGTAAATTTCAGTTAAATGATGCCATCTATACTTTTCTGATGCAAAAACGTGCTGAAGCCCAAATTACAAAAGCCAGCAATTTGCCTGATAATGAAATCCTGGATATTGCACAACCAACTTTAAGCAGTCAGGTGTTTCCCAAAAAATCACTCAACTATACCATCGCTCTTTTACTGGGATTACTTATACCGGTTGGATATATCCTGGGCCGGGATTACCTGAACGACAAAATTGTTGATCGCAAAGAAATTGAAAAAATTACAAAGCTTCCCATTGTTGGTCAGGTTTTGCACAACAATAAAGACACTCAGCTTGTTGTGGCTGATTCGCCAAAGTCCTCTATTTCTGAATCCTTCCGTTCGGTAAGAACTAATATTGAATATCTGGTAAAAGGTGAAGAAAAAAGTGTGATACTAGTTACGGCCGATATGGTAAGTGCTGGTAAAACCTTTGTGTCAATCAACCTGGCAAGCATTTATGCCATGTATGGCAAAAAGACTGTGCTACTTGGCTTTGACTTAAGAAAGCCAAAAATCTATCAGGATTTTGGATTGTCGAATACCAATGGTTTGAGTACTTATTTAATCAACAAACACAGCCTTAAAGATATTATTCAACCTTCTGGCAGAGTTGACAATTTCGATCTGATCATGGCAGGACCTGTGCCTCCAAATCCAGCCGAATTAATTGCTTCTGATCGTTGTAAAACCTTATTTGATGAATTAAGAGAGCAATACGATTATATCATTATCGACACGCCTCCGGTTGGCCTCGTAACAGATGCTTTTCTGCTGATGAAACATACGGATGTTAATCTTTTCATCGTGCGTCAAAACTATACCCACAAGAAAATTTTTGAATCAATCATCAAAGATATTGAAGACAGAAATATCCCGATGAACATCCTTGTAAATGACATCCGCATGGGAGGCGGTTATGGCTATGGTTACGGTTATGGGTACGGATATGGTTACGGTTACGGTTACGGATATGGTTATGGTTACGGATATTATACTGATGAAGGAAAAGATGAGAGGCCGGGCTTCTTCAAGCGCCTGTTGAACAAAATTTAACAGCAACTATGTCCGACTTACCTAATAAGTCTGCAAAACAACTCCTGCCACAGCATTGGTATGCCATTTATACCCGTTCAAAGGCAGAAAAAAAGGTAGAGATAGAGCTTGGTTTCCTTGAAATTGAATCGTACTTACCGCTGATCACCAGATACAGGCAGTGGAGCGATCGGAAAAAGAAAGTTGAAGAACCATTATTCAGGTCCTATATTTTTGTTCATATACACGAATCACAGCTATATACAGTAAGAAATGTGCCTAACGTGGCACGTTTTGTTTCGTTCGAAGGTAAGCCAACAATTGTTCCGGATGAACAAATCGAAGCAATCCGTTATTACCTGGATGAACAGGAAGATCGCGAAGATATTGACACCTCAATCATTCACGAAGGGCAGCTGGTGCGGATCAAACAGGGGCAAATGGAAGGACTAATTGGCAGAATGGTACATTATCGCAATAAACACCGACTTGTGGTGCAAATAGAAGCTGTTGGTCAGGTCATTGCTTTAAATATCCCAAGATCAAAAGTTGAACCGGTAAAAAATGTTTAGCGGATATGCCAAACACAAAAGAAAACAATCATGAATGAACTAAAAGATAAACAGGTTTTGGTTACCGGAGGTGCCGGTTTTATTGGCTCCAATCTGATAGAAGCATTGTTACAACTTGGAGCAAAAGTTAGCTGTCTGGATAATTTTGCTACCGGTCATCGCAAAAATATCGAACCCTTTATGCAACATCCGGCATTTCGTTTAATGGAAGGAGATATCCGGGATATGCAAACCTGCCAAAAAGCCTGCGAAGGACAAGAAATTATTTTTCATCAGGCAGCACTGGGATCTGTTCCACGGTCTATTAAAGATCCTGCCACAACCAATGCGGTTAATATCTCCGGAAGCCTGAATATGCTGATTGCTGCCCGCGATGCCGGTGCAAAACGTTTTGTTTATGCTGCCAGTTCGAGCACCTATGGCGATTCGGAAAGCCTTCCAAAAGTGGAAGAAAAAATTGGCAGACCGCTTTCGCCTTATGCAATCACAAAGTATGTGAACGAGCTTTATGCCGATGTTTTTGCCCGCACTTATGGATTGGAATCCATTGGTTTAAGATATTTTAATGTATTTGGAAGGCGTCAGGATCCCGAGGGAGCTTATGCTGCGGTGATTCCAAAATGGGTCAAACAATTCATGCGCCACGAAGCCATCATCATTAATGGACAAGGAGAATACAGCCGTGATTTCACCTATATTGATAATGTAATTCAAGCCAACATCAAAGCTGCTACAACAACCAATCCCGAAGCCGTTAATCAGGTTTATAATGTGGCCTATGGCGACAGAACAACCCTTAACGATTTAGCCGTTTGGCTTAGAGAAGCACTGGCCGGTTACGATGCTGAAATTGCTGCTGTGAAAATCACCCACGGGCCTTACCGACAAGGCGACATTCCTCATTCGCTGGCGTCTATCGAAAAAGGCAGGAAACTGCTAGGATATGATCCGCAGTTTAATTTGAAAGAAGGACTAAAGGAAGCCTGCAAATGGTATTGGGAAAATCTTTCCTAAAACTGATTTAAGCCTGTTAGGTTAAATTTATTTTGAAGAACAAAACAAAAAAATGTATTTTTGCAGCCGCATTGGGGCATTAGCTCAGTTGGCTAGAGCGTTTGACTGGCAGTCAAAAGGTCAACGGTTCGATTCCGTTATGCTCCACGCAAATTAAAAAGGTTACTGGCATTATCGCTTGTAACCTTTTTTGCTCTACCGTGAATTGGGCTCCCTAAACAAAGTCAGACAAATAGCATCTCGGGATACAAAATCAAAGTCGTATCTGACAACTTACAAATTCTTTCTACTTTTGAGAAAACTCAAAATATGGAAATTTTAGGGATAGATATTGGTGGCAGTGGCATAAAAGGTGCTGTTGTGAACACTACTGACGGAACCCTGATCACCAAGAGACATCGAATAGCAACTCCACAACCTGCAACGCCAAAAGCGGTGGCAGCAACAGTGCATGAACTTGTAAATCATTTTTCCTATACTGGCCTGATAGGTTGTGGATTCCCGGCACTTATCCGGAATGGTCTGGTAAAAACCGCTGCCAATATCGATAAAAGCTGGGTTGATGTTCCTGTTGAAGAATTGTTTTCAGCTATCACCAGCCAAAAAGTTTTTGTGATCAATGATGCTGATGCTGCCGGCCTGGCCGAACTGCGGTTTGGTGCCGGAAAAGGTCATGCTGGTATGGCGATGATGCTTACCATTGGAACCGGTATAGGTTCAGCAATTATTCATCATGACATACTGCTGCCCGGAACAGAATTAGGTCACCTCGAATTTAAAGGCAAAAGTGCAGAAAAGTACTGCTCTGAGGCTGTCCGTGAACGTGAATCCCTGACATGGGAAGAATGGGGCAAGCGTTTCAATGAATACCTTTTACATCTGGAGATGCTCTTCTCTCCGGATCTCTTTATTCTGGGCGGAGGTGCCAGTAAAAAGTTTAACAAATTCAAATCTCAGCTTACTACCAGCACAAAGGTACTTCCGGCCAGTTTACAAAATAGGGCCGGTATCATAGGAGCTGCCAGCTTTGCTGTTGATCAATAAACTTTCAAATTCAAATAAAAATTGTTGTCCATTACACCCAACAGATTAAAAATCATGTCTTACCTTACAAAAATATTCACTAGAATTTTAAACACTGATTTAATGAGGTTTAAGTACATCGTTTCATTCTTGCTAACACTTGTCATCTTTACGCAAAACCAGGCACAAAACAAATCCAATCCAATTGATTTTGTAAATCCATTTATCGGAACACAACGCATGGGACATACTTTTCCCGGAGCTACGGTTCCATTTGGAATGGTACAACTGAGCCCCGATACTGATACGGTAAGCTATGAAAAATCCGGAAAATATAATCCCGATGTTTATGCCTATTGTGCCGGTTATCAATATGATGATCCAACTATTGTAGGTTTTAGCCACACCCATTTCAGCGGAACAGGCCATTCCGATCTGGGTGATATTCTAATGATGCCAATTTCAGGAGAACTTAAACTCAACCCCGGCACTGCCTTAAATCCCGAAAGTGGTTATCGCTCCCGATTTGACCATGACAACGAAAACGCAGCTCCAAACTATTATCAGGTAAAACTTCAGGATTACGACATCAATGCCGAGCTCACTACTTCAACTCGTGTAGGTTTTCATCGTTACGCATTTTCTGAACCTTCGCAAAACTACCTTATCCTCGATTTGATTCACGGTATTTACAACTTTGAGGATAAAAATGTTTGGACTTTCGTTCGGGTCGAAAACGATACTTTAATCACCGGATATCGCCAAACCAGCGGCTGGGCTCGCACAAGAACCGTATATTTTGCAATAGTTCTCAGTGCACCTTTACAAAACTATGGTCATAAAAAATATGACAATTCCGTTTACAATGGATTTTATCGAAAATTTGATGAAAGCGAAAACTTTCCGGAAATTGCCGGACAAAAAATCAGGTTATGGCTCGAGCCAAAACTACCTGCCAACAAGGAATTACTCGTAAAAGTCGGACTTTCTTCGGTAAGTGCAAAAGCGGCATTGAATAATCTGCAAAGCGAAATACCCCATTGGGACTTTGATCGTGTGGTGCTCGAAGGTCAACAAAGCTGGAATCAGGAACTCTCAAAAATACAGCTTGAAACACTCAGTGATGAGGATCAGGTAGTTTTTTATACCGCTTTGTATCACAGCTTTTTAAGTCCGATAACCTATATGGATGTAGATGGTCGTTATCGGGGATTAGATCAGGAAATACATCAGGCTGAAGGCTTTACAAATTACACCATCTTTTCGTTGTGGGATACTTACAGGGCGCTTCACCCACTTTTTAACCTGATACAACCTCAGCGAAGCCATGACATGGCCGAATCAATGCTTGCACATTTTGATCAGAGTGTTCATCCCATGTTGCCGGTTTGGTCGCATTATGCCAACGAAAACTGGTGTATGATTGGCTATCACAGCGTTTCCGTTTTGGCTGATGCCATTATAAAAGGAACTTACAAAGGTGATGTAAACCGGGCACTGAACGCAGCAGCTCAAACAGCACAATATCCCATATACGATGGCTTAAACCACTATATGCAGCTTGGATATGTTCCGGAAGACAAAAGTAGTAATGCGGTTAGTAAAACCCTGGAATATGCTTATGACGACTGGTGCATCGCACAAATTGCTTCCAAAACTGATAATATTGATGTTAAAAACGAATTTGAAACCCGTTCCGGAAATTTCCTTAATCAGTTCAATCCCAAAAGCGGATTTATGCATCCTCGCCTGGCTGATGGTTCATTCAGGTCTCAGTTTGATCCTTTCGACACACATGGCCAGGGTTTTATCGAAGGAAACGCCTGGAATTACGGCTTTTATGTTCCGCATCAAATTCCGGAAATGATTAACTTAATGGGTGGCAAAGCTGCTGTTGATGCCAAGCTCGACAGTCTTTTTACATTAGAGCTTTCTGATGAACATATTGCTAAAAATGAAGACATTACACGCGATGGAATTATAGGCATGTATGTGCATGGTAATGAGCCGGGTCACCATATTCCTTATTTGTTTAACTATACCGATTCGCCCGAAAAAACCCAGGAGCGTGTCAGGATGATTCAAGAAACCATGTACGGCAATGCACCTGATGGCTTATGTGGTAATGACGATTGTGGACAAATGTCGGCCTGGTATATCTTTAGTGCGCTGGGTTTTTATCCGGTTTGTCCGGGAAGCGATGAGTATGTGATTGGAAGTCCGTCGGTGAAATCTGCCCTGGTGGATTTAGGCAATGGTAAATCCATTAAAATTATTGCCACAAATCAATCAGAAAAAAATATTTATGTTAAAAAAGTACTGCTGAACGGAAATCCCATTACAGATTTCAAGCTAAGTCACAAAGCTTTATTGCAGGGTGGCTTACTCGAATTTGAGATGTCAGATAGTTACTAAAAAACAGAGGCATCAGGTTTTAGTAAAACAACACATTTAACTTTGGTCTTTCACTTTTGAGTGCTTCAATATCCTTTGCTCTAAGCCTTGTATTATAACATCTCAAATGCTTCAAAGCGGGCAGTTGATCTACCGGACTAAGCTTTCTTACGCGCGTATTAAAAATCGAAACTTCTTCCAGTTTATGAAGATCTGCCAGTGGTTTCAAGGACTTGATCTGAGTTCCGCCGACATTGACGACTTTTAGATTTGTTAATCCTTCCAGCGGACTAAGATCACTTACCGGTGTACTTTCAATATTCAATACTTCAAGCTGCTTCAGGCCTGAAAGTGGCTTCAGGTTTACAACCGGACTACCAGTTATTTCAATCTGCTTGAGCCATTTTTTATCCGATAGCGGACTCAAATCCGAAATTGCGGAGGCATTTACCTTTAATTTTTCAAGAAATGGGAGCTTAGTCAAAGGCTGCAAACTCACAAACCCAGCACCCTCAAGCTCTATCTCCTTCAGATCAGCGATCTGCTGCAGCTGTTTTGCATTTGGATTAACATTTAGCGGTACTTCAGCAGCGAAAACTTCGCGCCAGGCTTCGGGGAGATTACCCCACCACAACTGCAATTCGCGGGTTTGATAAATCACTAGAACATCTGGTTGAACAGATTTAAGTTTATTAGCCTGCATAGCTGCCACCCGGCTACCATCAGCATCAACCAACTTAAGCTGATCGAGCTCGCTTAATGGTTCGAGTAATTCAACTCTTGTGTTTGAGATATTAAGGGTTTCCAGATTCTTTAAATTTTGGATTGGACTTAAATCAGCCACACGGGTTTCGGATACATCAAGCGACCGCAAGAGAAACAGATTCGACAAAGGTGACAGGTCTGTTATTTCGGTTCCGGGAAGCCAGAGCTGTTCGAGTAAGGAAAGCCTGGCAATAGGATCGAGCTGTTGAAGATAAGCATTACCACTCAGGTTTAATTGTTTTAGATTAATAATCTGATGCAGTTCTTCGGTTCCAGGATTATTGCTTATTCCGCTTTGCTCTGCCAGAATAGCCCGCCAGTAAATCGGCAGCACGCTCCACCAATCCTTTAACGCTTCTGTTTCGTAAATCACTAGTACTTGAGGCCGTTCACGCATAAAACCAATGGCTTGTTCACTCGTAACTCCACTGTGATCACAATAGATTTTTGTAAGGTTTGGCAATGCTTTTAAATCCTGAAGCGAATTTATATTGGTATAGCTTAACTGTAAAATGGACAATGCCTTTAATTGACTCAAAGCTTTGATATTTGATACCGAAGTATGATCAAGGTTCAGCAATTGTAGGTTTTGCATTTGGCTGAGTGGCTCCACAGATTCAACAGCTGTATGACTCACATCCAGAAGCTGTAAATTTAAAAGAGTACTAAGGGCTTGCAAATCTGTAATATTGGTGCCGGAAATTCTGAGAGCAGTAAGGCTTGTCAGGTTCGAAACAGGTGTTAAATCCTGAATTGATGTATTGAAACAATACAACTTCTCGAGCTGCCTCAAATAGCGCATGATTTCCAAATCCTGAAGTGGTGTCTCGAAAGCATAGAGCTCACGGATATTAACAGAATATTGCAACGGACTCAGATCGCTAACCTCTGTGCCGCTAAAATAAATCGCTTCTAATTTGTTAAGGTTTCGCAGAGGCGAGATATCCTGAACAGGCGTATTGCTGAAATTGATCAGCTGCAGGTTGTTGAGTTGGGCAAGTGGTTCCAGATTGGTAAAATGGGTTTTATAAGCAATATTTACCTCTTTCAAATTGGTAAACGAACGCAGCTGTGCATACACGGGCGATAAATCGGCCGAAATGGTGTCGGGTAGCCATTGTAGTGTGGTGTCGTTCAAAAAAATTACTGTGTCAGGCCGGTGTCCATATAATTGCTCTCGCATTGCCATTGGCAACGTATCCTGATCAACGATCAAAAAGCTATCGTTTCGGATCACTGTATAAGGCCTGAGGGCCACAAAAGAATCGGCTGTCAGATGCAAAATATCCGTGATGGCAAGAGTATCATAAACCAACACATCTTCACCAAAAAAATTACGCCATTCATAAGCCATGTTGTTCCACCAATTGCGGAGTTCTTCCTTTTCGTTGAGTTTGGTAGTATAAAAACTCACTATCTTTAAATCCTTTTTAAAAGGATCGAGATTGATCTCCACAAAGCGTTCGCGACTGCTGCTTACTTGCTGGTTTTGAACTGTGGTTCCGTCCAGTTGTCGGATCAGCCTGACTTTGAAATAGAGCGCACCTTCCTGAGTTGCCAGCTGATCGATTTGCTGAATGTCGAATTGAAATCTCACCGATTTAAAAAAGAAATCCACATCTTTCAGATAGGCCTGAACATCTTTATTAACAAGTGTTTCGCGGTTCTCGTCCAGATCATCTTCTATCTGAACCTCTGAATCTCTGAAAATCTTGGCAAAGCTTTGGTTTATCACAATTTCTTTTTCCTGCACAGTGGCTGTTGAATCGCCCAGGAAATTTAGGGTTCCTTCCAAAAAATCAACCAATTGCCTGCATTCCGCTTTGTACTGATCAATGGCTTCGGGATCCAATTCCTGAGACTGGGAAAAACCCGAAATGCTAATAAACATCAGCAGGCTAAACAGGATAAATATTCTCATGGTTGATAAAACATTAAAAGTTTTTCTTTTTCATTTTCAGTAACATACATCAAACTCGAAATAAGCCATCCGGTATTATTGCCACTTCGGTTGAACCAGCTTACCTCAAAATACCAATTTTTGATTTGAAAGATATGGAATTTAAGCTTATCCACGCTTTTAAACTTCAGATTTCCTTTTTTTACCTCATAAAAAAACAAAGACAAATAATCCGGTTGATAGTTGCCTGAGGCATAATATTCAATTACTTCAGGTCTCTGAAACGCTTTGTAGATATTCATAAAATCCAGCTCGTGGCTCATAGGATGCAAAAAGTGTTTTTCGCGTTCGGCTATTTCGCCCGCCGGAAACAACCGGCTGAAAGCCGGATAATAAACATTCGTAAGCACCCATTTTGATCCCAGATTTTCTTTTTCAATCATCAAAATCAGTACGATTTGTACTTCCTCGCCCTGATGCAGAAATGTGGAAGAAACCTCGGCATACCAGCGCCCTCCTTTAAATTGTAGAAAACTTGAATCGGAGTTTGTCAGGTCATCAATAAAATAATCGCGCAAACTACCGGAAGTCCGTGGGTTATCGTTGTCGAATAATAGCGGCAATACTGTTCTTCGTTGCTGCTGATTTCGCCATTCCTGGCTGGAAGGATGCAGTTTTTCACCAAATTGATCTTCCTCATTGTTGAACCGGCTAAAAAACTGACTCATCTGCTTGGTCATGGCATAAAGTGCTGTTTCATCAACCTGGGCGTTACCCAGACCACGGTTTTGGGCTTCCAGACCAAGCACCGAAAACAATAACAAAAAACTTGCTATTCGTAAAAATACCAGTTTACCCAAAGCAATTCTATTGCTGCTATTACCCATATTTTTTCAATGAACCCCGTCCGGATCAATCTCCAAACGGGGTTAAAGTATTTTTGATCAGAAAAAATTACTTACTTGTCTCTTTTACTCGCATATCACCAAGCAACACATCCCAGAAACCAATGATGCGTCCGCCAATTTGGGTTTCCTTGCGTTTTACATAAACGGTGATATCTTTTTTTGTGGTGTCTTCATAAACCAGACCGCCTTCTTTATCATAGCCTTTAAACTTCTGGAAAATCGTAATCACACCCACATATGTTCCATCGGGTTGCCGTTGCAAATCGCTCACATATTCAATCTTGAACCATTCAATCTCAACCCGATCATAATTTAAACGCATCAGCCTTTCAAAATACTGACGCACTTTATAATAGGCCACTTCGGGACGACTAATTGAAGAAACACCTATTTCGGCACCGGCCATAAAAAGTTCATCAGCCCGATCAATCACACGGTTTGCTTCGCTCCAGGGTGTAGTTTTGCTACCAATAATACTGATGTATTTGCTCAGGTCGCGTACTTTTTCGAGTGCCAGGCTGTCGATGGCCTGTTTTCTTTCGGGACTAAGATCGTCCTGTGCCTGAACCATATTCACTGAAAACATGCCGATCAAAACGGCAATGATGAATTGTATCTTTCTCATTTGCTTACTTTTTTATCAGTTCCAATTCAATAATTTTTCCATTTCCGTCATACTTCACCTGTTCGATGCGGTTGTTATAAACCTTTTGGTCTTTCAGGTAATTTAGGTATTTACTGATTGTAGTAGGTTTGTCGTAATCATTAAAACCACCAGCCTGACTGATAATAACCAGAACTGGCACATCGGGTGACGCAAACAAACGCATTGCCTGATCAATTTTTTCGTTTGCTGTATTAACATCGGGTGCTGCAGCGATGGCCATAAACTGATTTTCGACACTGTTATACTTGGCCGCTTCACGCTGTAATCGTTCCTCCTCCTCACGGCGTAATCGCTCTTCTTCTGCTTTTCGCATGGCATCAGCTCTTTCCTGAGCCAGTTTGTCTTCCACCTGATCCATCAAATTTACTACATTTTCGTCCTGCAAATTCCAGCCTTTTATTGTAGCAAACCGACGTTCTTTTTCTTCCAATGACCAGCTATTATCATCGTTTAAAATGGCAGTAAGATCTCTGGTTGCCTGTTCAACGCGGGCGGCATACTCTGCAGCAGCCTGTTCCCGGGCCAGCTTTTTCTTGCTTTTACATCCTGTGGCACCTCCCAGTGCAATCACTACGATCAACATAATCAAACTGATACGCTGAAACGAAATGTTCGTTCTTTTCATCTGCATCATAATTTTATTTATTTAATAATAACTCCAAAAGGGCAAAATTATTGAATTTTGATACGACATTTCGAAAATTAAACAAATATACATCTGCCAAAACCAGTTTAGTGTATCAAGCTTATTAATTTTGCCTTTGCATGAAACATTACAATATACCAATTTTTATGCCAGAACTGGCATGTCCGCATCGCTGTGTCTTTTGCAACCAGGCATCTATAAGCAGCCAGCTTCATATCCCATCAAAAAAAGAAATTCTTATAAAAATTGAATCTCACCTTAAAAGTTTTAAAACAGAAAAACGGTCAGTCCAGCTTGCATTTTTTGGTGGAAATTTTACCGGGCTTCCTAAAACCCTTCAAAAAGAATATTTACACCTTGGCCGGGCTTATCTGGAAAAGGGTTATATTTCGGGCATACGAATAAGCACACGTCCGGATTATATTGATATAGAAACCCTCGAAATGCTTAAGGCTTATGGTGTTACGCATATTGAGCTTGGAGCGCAATCAACCAGCGATAAAGTGCTGCAGGCTAGTGGCCGTGGACATTTACGCGAAGCTATTGCCAGGGCATCTGAACAGATTTTGTCAGCTGGATTTGTGCTTGGCCTACAAATGATGATCGGGCTACCAAAAGATAATGCTGAAACAAGCATGCAAACAGCCCGTGATCTGATTGCTTTTGGAGCAAAAGAAACACGGATTTATCCTTGCTTGGTAATAAAAGATACTGCACTTGAACAACTTTTTCTGAACGGAAAATATCATCCGCTACAACTTAACGAAGCAGTAGATCAAACTGCTAAACTTTGTATGTTTTTTGAATCAAACCGTATCAAAGTGTTGCGTATGGGTCTGCATCCTTCCGAAGAGCTAAACACCGATGCTTTTGTTGCAGGTCCGTATCATCCACAATTTGCAGAGCTTGTGTATTCCAAATTATGGGAAAAACAATTTCAAAATTATTCGGATTGGCCTCAAGCTGAAGTAATTGAATTATTCGTGTCGTCCAATCAACTCAATCATGCTGCCGGTTTTAAAAGTCAGAACAGAAAATTACTTGAAAAACGTTATCGCAAAATTTATTTCAAGGCAGATAAATCGCTCAATGGTCGCGAATTTTCAATTAAAATACATAAGTAATGCTTGTGATTGCCGACAGCCGTACGCCCGAGAAAGCGAAAAAACAATTGGCCAGGATTGCCCAACCACTCTGGCTCGAACCAAACAAAAAAGTTTATCCTTCCATTTCTGCCCATCCGGATATTTTCTTCTGTCAGCACCCAAAAATGCTGATCGTTGCACCCGAAATTTCTGAAATAAAAAGCAAAGAGCTCGATAAAGCAAAAATAAACTGGATCAGTGGGGACAAAAACCCCGGTACAAAATATCCTGAAACAGCAGTTTATAATGCCGTAGCACTTTCCAGGCTTTTGATTCACAACATAAAGCATACTGACAGAAAGATTATTGAGCAGTATAATCCAAGTGAATGTTTAGCTGTTAATCAGGGATATACGCGTTGCAATTTAATTAGTTTGGATGAGCAACATTTTATTTGTTCTGATAAAGGCATCTCACAACAGCTTAAAAGTATTAATAAATCAGTGCTTTACATTGAGCCTAATCAAATCAGACTGGCTGGTCATAAACACGGCTTTTTTGGGGGATGCTGTGGAATTTGTCAACAACAATTAATCTTCTGTGGCAATCCGGAATACCTTAAAGAGTATGAAAGTCTTTTACGTTTCACTTACAATGCTGGTTATCAAATTGTATCGCTAAGTAATGAGGTATTAACCGATGTGGGGAGTTTGTTGTTTATTTCTTAAATAAGAAAAACCAAAACCGGAAGACAAAAGATTAATTCTCCAACAAAATGCAAAAGCCCTGCTTTGAAAAGATACTTCCGAATTAAAAATAAAAAAACGAAAGCTAGACCCATGGCAATCAAGATGAGATTCGCTTTGTCAATTGGGCCCTCAAACAATAAAAGCTGAACCGAAGAAAATACAAGCTGAAGAACCAACAGCAGCAGCAGTAGTTTCTTAGTTTTTTGATCACCTAGTCGGGTTGCCAACGAAATGCTTTGCTGTTTTAAATCAGTTTCCCTTTCATTCAATGCTACAAAACTTGTTTCCCACCAGGCGAGTATTGTAAAGCTCAAAAAAACCATAATCACCTGTATATCAAATGGCTTTTCTTTTAGATGTAGTGCTCCAAGCCATATGCCAACACTGTAAATCAATGCAATTTGGATCTCTTTTTGTAGCCAGAATTTCCTTGAAAAAACTGAAGAGCTGACTAACAAAATATGTATCAAGGCCAAACCAGCCAATACGCCAGCCGATATCCACATTTGAACACTAGCAAAACGAATAAAAACCAATACCCCTGTCAAACCTGTCAACAACAGCACAACAAACAACTTTTTAAAATGCTGTTCGTGAAACTGATGTCTGCTGTTATTTATCCTTCCCCGATTCAATCTTGCATCGCATAAATGATCCAGTGTATAAATAAACCATACAGCAAGTCCCAGACATACTAACCACCATAAAGGCAATGTAACATCAAGCACAAATGACGCGAATAGTGCACTACAAATGGAGCCTGCCACAACATGCAGACTTAAATTCTCGATCAAAGCAATGATTTTTCGCATCTAAAGCCTTCCTGTAAGGCATCAAAAGTATAAGTTTCTACTTAATTAGTGTCTGTCCATATTGACCGATATCTGCGTTGCTATAAAAATTCTAAATCCCGGAATACTTTAGTAAATTGCAGGTTAAAATTTATATATACCCTGTATGACAGTCAGGCAGACTTGATCTCGACCATTTGAAACAGCCACTGACTTTATAGACAAGCTCTAATTAGCTTGACAGCTTTTGCTGAATGCGTTCGCGCACATTACTGGCCAGGCTTTCGTAAGAATGATTTTCAGGATAAACGGGTTCGAGAAACTCTACCCTGATTTTTTTCCAGGGCTTCGGGAAAAAACTACCTCTTGGCAATGCTTCGAATGCACCACTAATAGAAACAGGAATAACAGGTACTTTCAGTTCGCTGGCGAGAATGGCAAAAGTCTTTTTAAAATCACCAAGATGCCCGTTTGCAGTACGTGTGCCTTCCGGAAAGATGATCAAACTTTTCTGCATACGCAACACTTCACCCATTTTCTGAATCGAGGCCTTCAAATCTCGATTCAAATCCATGATAATGATATTGTTACGATTTGCAAGAAACTTTAACCAGCGTGGACGAATATGCTTTTCCTTGGCATAAAAATAGGTGCCACGCACTTGCTTGTAACGCAGAACAGAAGCCACAAACATGCCATCAAAAAAACTTTGGTGGTTTGGTGCCAGAATAAAAGGGCCCTGAGGAAGATTTTTGTGTCCAACAGTTTGAAAACGAAAATAGATCTTGAAAAAGATGCGCGACAACCAAACAGCAAGATTACCGGTAAACCAAGTGGCCGGCAATTGCAGCTGAACCTTTTCGCGTAAGATTTCGGCCCAGTTGATATGAGAATCTTCCATCCGTATTTTATTTGCAGCAATCCATTCACTAAGTGCCAGCAAGGAAGTATAATTCGTTAGCTCATGGGGTTCAATTTTTAGCCCAAAGGTCTGTTCGATCCAGCTTTGCATACTAATCTTATCCAATGAATCAAAACCCAGATCACTTTCAATATGATCGGTAGGTAGTGGTTTGCGGTGCTTTTCAGCTTCTACAAATGCTGCCAGCAAAGGGTAAACCGGATTATCAACTTCAACAACAAGATTGGTTTCATCCTTTGAGTTTACCTTAGCGAGATCGGCTAACAGGAATCTTTGGAGTTTTCCCAACCGTGTTCGAGGCAGCTCTTCATTGGCAAATTGAATCCGGTGAATGCGTTTGTAAGAAGAAACTTTTTCGTTAAACGGCTTGAGTAAGTTTTCGCGCAAGCTCATCTCCAGCTGATCCAAAGGCAGATTCTCGTTACTATGGGGCACAACAATCAGTTGAAGCTGATCATCAGCATAAAAAACTGCACAATCCTGCACTAACTCTGGCTTTAACAATTCAGCTTCAAGTTCTGCCGGATTAATATTTTTTCCATTGGACAATACAATGATTTCCTTTTTCCTTCCGGTGATAAACAAAAAGCCTTCCTCATCCACATAGCCCAGGTCGCCGGTGTGCAGCCAGCCATCCCTGATCACTTCAGCAGTTTCGTCAGGTCTGTTGTAATAGCCTTTCATGATATGAGGCCCGCGTGCTGTGATCTCCCCATCTACGATGCGTAACTCTGTACCTGCCACTACATGTCCGGGCGAACCAATTTTTACTCGTCCGGGCTGGGTAAAAGTGATCATCGGAGCGGCTTCGGTCATGCCATAACCTTCGAGTACTTCGAAACCAAGGGTTTGAAAATCGCCACCCACTTCCGGATCAAGTGCTGCACCACCCGAAACCAAAAACTCAACTGCCCCGCCAAATTTCTGGTGTGCAGCCTTAAAAATCTTCTTCGAAAATCCTTTGGATTGTATTTTTGTCGCTACCTTGAAAAGCAATTTGGCGACAGCACTTTTGTCGATTTTGCTTTTAATGCCCTTGTGAATTGCTGCATACAGACGGGGCACCCCAATTATAATGGTTATTTTATTGTCTTGCAAGGTTTTAAGTATGTCTTCCGTTTTTAAGGAAGGACTGATTGCAATCGTGGCTCCTAACGACATCGGTATAACAAGCGTTCCGGCCAGCGGAAAAATATGATGCAAAGGCAACAATACCATCACCCGCGAATCGGGGTGATAGATTTTAATTCCTTTTGATACGGCATCCACATTTTGCTTAAGGTTGCGGTAAGTCAGCATTACGCCTTTCGGACTGCCCGTTGTGCCACTGGTGTAGATGATAACAGCAGTGTCGTCAGGTTGATATTCCGGCATTTCTCCAGCCTCATCAGTTGAGTTTTCTATCTCAAATTGCTGAGGTAATATGATAAGTTTCGTTTGAATATCAGCCAAATAAATAGCTTCCTGCATGAGTTTTGCACCCGTTTCGGAGCAAAATATCACTTCTGGAGAGGAATCCTTTAAGATGTAGGCAACATCTGCAGTGCTCGACATAAAATCTACCGGAATAACAACCCCGCTTTTTTGCCAGACGGTATAAAATGCCAAAGCCCAAGCCGGCGAATTCTCAGCAAAAATTACTGCATGTGAACCTGCTGCTAAAGAAAATTGTTTTGAAAACTTCGTAAGGCCTGCAAAAAACTGATCGTAAGTTATTGCCTGTGTGCCGTACTGAATGGCCAGCTTCTGGCCGTGGTTTTTGAGCATAAAGGAATTGTGCTTCGTATAACTTAAATTTCTGTGTACAAAAGTACGTTAATAATTACTGCTTAAGGGGTTAAAACAACTTTTAGATAGTTTTAATTGCTTAAAAAACCTTAATAATGGCTAACTTTGAACAAATTAAAGTGATATGAATCAAAAGTTTGTCTTGTTCATTTTCTTTTTTCTAACAAGCAGTTGTGCTATTTCGCAATCCACTTTCATCCCAAAAGCACCTGTTTATGATGATGAAACCTACTGGTATGCAGATGATTTAACATCTGTTTCTCATGCTGTGGACATCTTTTATGTTTATCCCACCTTAGGAACTACTTTTAAGGACAGCCAAGGTTATGAGATGATTTATACCGATGTTTCAAAAACCGATGAACGACTTGCAGCAATTGGAAACCAACGCTTTAACAAAGAAGTTTATGCGAGTGACGATTTTAACTTTTTCTCGCCCTATTACCGACAGATTACAATGGCCGTTTATGTGGATTCGCCTAATGATTACAGGCTTCAAGAAAAAAGCCAAATCCCTGTAAATGATATTGCAACGGCATTTCAATATTATATAAACCATATCAATAAAGGACGACCATTTATCCTGCTTGGGCATAGTCAGGGTTCTTCTGTCTTGCTCCAATTGCTTAAAAACCACCCCAATCCTGAAGCTTTTAACAATATGATTGCTGCTTATCTGATCGGCTGGCAAATTACGGAAGAAGAATTGTCAGCCTATCCTGAACGACTTAAACCAGCCCAAAATGCTGACGACACCGGCGTGATTATTCTCTATAATTCACTTACAAATATTCAAGCAAAGTCGCCACGAATCAATCAATCCATCGTTTGTATCAACCCGCTGAACTGGAAAACAGATGCAACACCTGCCGACAAAGCTGCACATTTGGGTATTGTTCGCTATAACAAAGACAAAGCTGCATATGATACAATTCCCTATTTTACAGGCACCTACATTCAGGATCATTACCTGATTTGCCCTGATGTGGATCCTGCCACCGTTTATCAGGAATCGTTGAAAGACTTATTTCCTTATGGCAATCTACATTTTATGGATTCCTGGCTTTATGCCGTAAACCTTAAGATGAATATGCTTAACCGAACCGATAAATTCTTGAATCACTGATCATTGAAAAGGAGCTGACCGAATGCCAACTCCTTTCAAACCAATATATTCACAAACGTTAAACCAATGCGCACTGTTTACATCAGGTCGCGCTCCACATCCTTATCGCCTCTGCCGGAGAGGTTGATGATACTCAGCTGATCTGATTTTCCGCGTAACAATTTCATTGCCAGTGCCACCGCATGTGAAGATTCAATGGCAGGAATAATTCCTTCCAGGCGACTTAAAAGCTTAAAGGCTTCGATGGCCTCAGCATCAGTAATCAAGTGGTAATGTGCTCTTCCGACATCTTTTAGCAGGGCGTGTTGCGGACTGATTCCCGGATAATCCAATCCGGCAGCAATGCTGTAAGAAGGATAAATTTCATTGTTTTCATCGGTGAGGGCATAAGAATACGTGCCCTGAAACACGCCCGGCTTACCTAAACTCAACGTAGCAGCCGTTTGCCCCAGCTCGCCTGTTCCGCCACCTTCAGCAGCATGAATGGCCACACCTTCGTCGTAAAGAAAATCGTCAAAAAGCCCAATAGCATTGGATCCGCCGCCTATACAAGCCAAAACATTATCCGGAAGACGACCTTCCGCTTCGATGATCTGCTTTTTGGCTTCCTTGCCTATTACGCTCTGAAAATAGCCTACCATAGTAGGATAAGGATGCGGCCCCACCTGCGATCCCAGCAGATAAAACGCATCCGGATTTTCGATATAATAACCCAAAGCAGCATCCACAGCGTCTTTCAGCGTTCCTCTTCCGGCTGAGGTGAGAATCAATTCAGCTCCCAGCAGTTTGATACGACTAACATTCATCTTCTGACGCTCGGCATCTTTGGCCCCCATAAACACCTTGCATTTGAGGCCAAAAAGTGCTGCCGCCGTTGCTGTAGCCACTCCATGCTGCCCTGCACCCGTTTCGGCAACAATTTCGGTGGCTCCCATTCTTTTGGCCAGCAAAATTTGTCCGATCGTATTGTTGATCTTGTGCGAACCAGTATGATTCAAATCTTCGCGTTTGAGGTAAATCCTTGTACCAATATAATCCGATAAACGACTGGCATAAAAAAGTGGAGAAGGCCTGCCAACAAATGTTTTGAGGTAATGTGCAAATTCATTTTCAAAACTTTTTTGCTGAGTATGATAAGCAAATTGCTCTGCCAGCTCCAGCAGTTTTCCTTCCAGCACCGGAGGCACATACATGCCCCCAAATTCGCCAAAGCGGCCGTTAACAGATCCCAGATTTTGTTGTGTAGTCGTATTTCCGTTTAAAGTGATATTTTCCATTTTATGAATATTTTTTAGATGAATAATTTTTGTAATCGAACTAGAAGAAGCATTTCAGACAGCTTCACCATCGGAAGATCACTTTTTTTATCCAGCTAAGTATGGTTGCATTCATGGCAATTAAAAAATTAAGTCAAAAAAAATGGCCGGAGGTTTTCACTTCCGGCCATCTATCATTTATCGAACAGACACAAAGTAGTTACTTCCCTATTTCGGATCGAAACGGAAGCCACCACCAAAAGCTGTTCATTTGAGTTATTTTCATGCCGCTAAAATACATG
>JAQVGO010000163.1 GCA_028696715.1 Bacteroidales bacterium | reverse complement strand
AATTTTTTCTATGAAGATGGCAGGGCTACGCCCCTTTCACCATCTTACTTCTTACTTTTGACTTTTGACTGTCAAACCTAGGGTCATCGAGCGCAGCCGAGATGCCGACCTTCAGACATTTGACCTAAGGTCATCGAGCCATGATGCCCTTTGCCAGTTCCAGAAACTTTTCCCCACGCTGCTCGAAATTCTGGTACTTGTCATAGCTGGCCGCTGCCGGCGAAAGCAGGCAGACCTGCCCGGCTTCTGCGTGCAATTTCAGGTAATCAAACACCTCTTCCAGCTCTTCAAAAGGATGCATAGTTGCACTGTAGTTGCGTTCTTGCAAGCCTTCAACAATACGTTTGCCGGCTACTCCGGTAAAAAAGATCATCTCAGGAGGACTATCAATAAGATATTCGATCAGCTGCTTGTAGTTGATTCCACGGTCGAAACCTCCCAGGATCAGGTAATTGGTTTGTGGCCAGGCTTGCAGGGCAGCGATCGTGGCTTCAGGCACGGTGGCGATGCTGTCGTTCACATAACGCACCCCATCATATGGACCAACAAGCTGCAGACGATGCGGCAAACCTTCGAAACCGGCCAGTGAATGTAGCGATTCCTCGCGGCTCACACCAAACTTTTCAACAGCATACATGGCCATGGCAGCATTAAACTGGTTATGGCTGCCAGGCAGGCTTATTGGCAGTGGCTGGTCATCAGAAGGCAGATCAGGATCAACGAAATGCACCCATGCCCCTGTGTCTGATACAAAGGCTTTCAACCGGATATCAGCCAATGCATAATCGCTTGTAGCAGCATAGCGCAGGATGTTCAACTTTGCATTTCGATAAGCTGTCAGATTCCCGAAATAATCCAGATGTTCCTCAAAGACATTAAGTAGCAAAGCCACATGCGGACTATGACGCACATATTGCAGCTGGTGAGCCGAGAGTTCAAACACGATAAGGGTGTCAGGCTTCAAATCCGGAATACTGTCAAAGCAGGGTGTCCCCATATTCCCGACCAGCACAGCCTTTCTGCCCGCTTCACGCAACAAATGATAAATCAGATGCGAGGTGGTGCTCTTGCCTTTGGTGCCCGTTATACCGATGGTCTGCCTGTGAAAGGCAGCCAAAAAAAGATCGGTTTGCGAACTGATTTGAACTGTCCTGGCAATCTTATCCGGCAGCTTCATCCCTGGCGATTTCAGCACCAGATCAAATTCATCCAGCTTGTCAAGACATTTTGGTCCCCCCAGGAAACTAACATCAGGAAAGTTTTCTGTGATTTCTGTCTGCAGCATGGCATTATGATCGGCAATGGTCACATCAGCTTGCGGCAGATTCTCGCGTACAAAACGCAGACTCGACCGGCCTTCTTTTCCAAATCCGGCAATCAACAGCTTTTTGCCTTTCATAGCTTCTGTAATCCCTTTTATCACGGCCGATCCTCCAGCTTATTAATCCATTTTTGAGGCACAAAATGCAATTGATTTCGCTCTTCTAATAATAGCTTTAGATAATGTTCACCCGAGGGTTGATTGGGATGTTTATCAAAATAATGCTTTAACAAAGGTGATCTTGCAAATTCTTCATTCCTGGTATGATGCAGAGCCAGCACGGCCTGCACTTCATCTACCGTCCCCACGCATTCAAAGGGTTTTAATGCTGTTTGTCCGGCCAGCGATTCCAACAGCCCCAAAAGCTTACTGTCGTCTTGCATTCGCTTTCCAAAAATTGCTTCCAATTCCTCTGTCCTTAAAAAAGATGAAAGCACAATCCAGGTAAACAGGCATTTAGGACATTTGCCACACCAGCTGTCGGTTTTGCTTCCTGCGTTACAGCTTCTGAAAGCCGGATGATAAGCTAAGTGCCGACTGAATCGCTCGGCAATCTGCAATTCGTTGAGTGGGCGCAGCAAGCTGAAATAATTCATCTGCGGATGGATGAATGCACTTACATAATTCCTGAAGTCCTGCTCAAAATCAATGGATTTACTGTATTGATGGTTGATTTGCGTATCAGGAACCGTAGCTTCGCTGGCACTGGATTCGTTTGAAAGAGCAATATTCCGAAAGCCTGTCCCGGCCGAAACCAACAATGACACAAAAGCCAGCAGAGCCGAAAAAGGCGTGTGCCCGTTCAGGAAGCCTTGCTGATTGAGTGCCAGCATCAGCGGATCGAGGCTGCGTTTCACAATGGCCGACTGCTCTTCCCCAAAGCCAGCCACAGCTGCACATCGCAAACTTGCCGGACCAGGGTTGACCATCAACGGAATCAGCTGCTTTTCGCTTTTGAGCAGCTCCAGACTAACCACCGAATCTTTTCCACCTCCTACAGGCAGGAGAACTCCTTCGGAAAAGGTTGTTTCAATAGCTTTCAAAACTGAGCCATCAGATTTTATTTGCATGAAATCGTCTTGAGAAACTTTTATGTTGTTCAGGTAAAAAAATTCACCCAACCCCTGATAATACAGCTCTTTCCAAAATTTCAACTGAACCTCTGTCAGTTGATGTGGCCGGATGATCACCCGGGGCGCACAACTAAGCTTCCAATAGCTGATCAATTCGATCATGCCAATATGAAAAGCCAGGTTTTGCAGGCTCGCTTCCGGAAGATTCCAGTCATAAAAACTGCGAAACGGGATCTCTATCTCAGGACTAAAATGAAGGGTGTCAGCTAAATTAAAGTTAAAAATCAGCTTTAAGCTCCCATTTGTTTGCTTAATTTGGTAGCTTTGGAAAACGAAATAAGGATATTTTTCGCGTAATTGAAAAAACTTTTGTTGTTGATCAGCACTTTTCAAGCTATGGTATATTTTTTGATTCAGTGTGTAAAAATAACGAATTGCAGGCATCCAATTGCAAAACTAAAAAAAGCTGCCCATGAACATTGATAAGCTACTTCATATTCAGTCGAACAAGCTCAGTCCTCAAAAAGGTAAAATCCTGATTTCGGAGCCCTTGATGCACGATTTCTATTTTGGCCGATCGGTGGTGCTTTTGGTTGAACATGCTCAGGATGAAGGCAGCTTTGGTGTGATTATGAACAAGGTGATCGGGCGTACGCTGAACGAAGTGGTGCAGGGTTTCCCTGAATTTGATGCACCTGTTTACCTGGGTGGCCCGGTGCAACAAAACAATTTGTTTTATATTCATCAGTTGGGCGAGCTGATCCCGCAGAGCGAACCCATTATAGATGGTCTGTATTGGGGTGGCGACATCGAAACGGTGCGCGCGATGATGGAGACCGGACATCTGAAACCGCATCAAATCAGGTTTTATCTGGGCTATTCCGGATGGGATGCCGGCCAGCTGAACAGCGAGCTGGAACGCAATTCGTGGCTTGTTTCAAATGCAACAGCTAATGGTTTATTCAACACCCGCTCCTACCTGATGTGGCGTCATTTTGTCAGACGCATGGGCAGTCCCTATGAAAAATGGCTCAAATT
>JAQVGO010000077.1 GCA_028696715.1 Bacteroidales bacterium | reverse complement strand
AATGACTGAAGCGTATGCTGCACAATTTGAGGTGCTTCCAAAAAACCCATATGCCCAACACCCTTTAGCATCAGCAACTCTCCATGTGCCGGAAGAACGGTCTGCGCCATAATTTTTACAACAGGCATTCGGCTGTCGATTTTTCCTAACACAAACAAAACCGGAACCTTAATCTGTGTGAGAAGCTCGATATGGCTTTCGCGTTCGCGCATTCCGGCTATGGCGGCAACAATCGCTTTTTCGTCCTGGCTCAAAGTAATGCTTTTGATGAATGCGGCTGATTGTGGATTTTGTTTCAGGAAATCCGGATCGAACAGACCATCAACAAAGCCATCGAGGTAGGTTTTCTTATCTTTAGAAACCTTCAGTATGTTTTGGTTTCGCTGTTCACGCGTGTTTTCATCATCTGCATCGGCTTGTGAATGTAGCAGTGCAAGGCCACGCAACATTTCAGGATATGCAGCTGCAAAAGCAAGGCCTACATAGCCTCCCATCGAATGCCCTGCTACAACACACTGGGTAATATTTTCTTCCTGAAGAATTGCAGCAAGCACATCGGCCATCAGGCTCATATCGTGCCTGTCGGCCAGCATTTCTGACTGGCCAAATCCGGGTAAATCGGGAACAAGCACACAAAAATGTTCAGCAAGTGCTGTAATAAAATTTTGCCATACCCTGCTGTCCATCGGGAAGCCGTGCACCAGCATCAGGCATTGGCCAACACCTGCTTGGTGATAGGCAATTTGTTTTTGATTATAGGTGATAGTTTTCATTTCGGAATGTCCTGTTTGCTTATGAAAGATTACAAAGAATATCAAGCAAAGTTAGGATAAAGTTTATTCTGAACCGTACTGATATTTTTGAGCTGGTATGGCTTATACAAAATAGAAAAGCTGATTAAATTGACAGTCAACCTAATCAGCTTTTCAGTTATCAAACATATTCGGTTAACTAGAAAACTCCCGGAATCTTAAGCCATTCGCGTGCTTCGGCGCAGGTAGCTTCTACTTCGGCTATGGTTTTTGGGATGGGACGACCCAACACACGATGGTCATTTTCTGTTACCAGGATATCATCCTCGATGCGTATCCCGCCAAAATCCTTGTAAGTATCCACTTTATCGTAATTTACAAAGTCTTTGAAAAGGCCTTCGCTTCTGAATTTATCGATCAGGGCCGGGATGAAATAAATACCAGGCTCATCGGTCAACACAAAGCCGGGTTTCAGTTTTTTGCCCAGGCGCAGATAAGCCGTGCCAAACTGGCTCGATCGTTTCGTTTCGTCATCATAACCTACATTGTTTTCTCCCAGACCTTCCATATCGTGCACATCCATGCCCATCATATGGCCCAGGCCGTGAGGCAGGAACAAGGTATGTGCACCGGCAGCAACAGCATCGTCGGTATTGCCTTTCATCAGCCCAAGATTTTTGAGTCCATCGGTAATGATGCGCGCAGCCAGAAAATGCACTTCGCGGTAGGTAATTCCGGGTTTGATGGCAGCGATGGTATCCAGATTGGCTTTGAGCACAATTTCATAAATTTCTTTTTGACGTGTGTTGAATTTTCCGCCCACAGGTGTTGTACGTGTGATGTCGCTGGCATACAAGGTCTGTGTTTCTGTTCCGGCATCCACTACCATCATCCGGCCTTCTTTGAGGACGTTATGATGGTGATGATTATGAAGGGTTTGTCCGTCAACACTCAGAATTACAGGAAAGGAAACCGGGCCGCCATGTGCCAGCGCAATGCCTTCGATGGTGCCTGCAATTTCTTGTTCGATCATGCCGGGCTTTGCCATTTTCATGGCTGTGGTGTGCATCAGCCAGGCGATATCAACGGCTTTCTCTATCTCGGCAACTTCTATATCCGATTTTATTTCTTTGAGTTTTACAACGGCCTTGATCAGTGGAAGGCTGGCTTTGGCTTTTACTTCTGTGGCCGGGATATTGAGCAGCTGGCCCAGTGTGATCATCATCGAACCACGATAAGGTGGCAGATAATGAATGGTGCGGCCGGCTTTGCTGGCTTTTGCAAGGTAATCCTCAAGTTTTGAATAGGAATAAGTTTCGCTGATACCAACTTTTGCAGCTTGTTCTTTTATCGAGGGCTGAGGGCCCATCCAGATGATGTCGTCAATGTCAACATCATCGCCAAAAATGATCTCATTGCCATTTTCAAAGTCTATCACGCCGGCAAAACCAGGGTGATTGAGACCAAAGAAATAGGAGAAATGGCTGTCCTGGCGATATGCATAAGTGTTGGCAGGATAGTTAAATGCAGCTTCCTGATTGGCCATAAAAATTGCCAGGCCCTTGCTGAGTTCTTGTTTGAGTTTGAGACGCCTTTCGGCATACACTTCTTTCTGAAACATTTTTCGGTATTTTTTAGATTAATAATTATGTTGCATAAGTTCTTCTATTTCATCTGCTTCAACAGGGATATCTGCCATCAGATCAACGGGTTCTGAATTGGTGACAAGTATGTCATTTTCGAGCCGGATGCCAATTTTTTCATCCCTGATGTAAATGCCCGGTTCGCAGGTGATAATCATTCCCGCTTTTAGGGGTTGATGTTTGAGTCCCGGATCATGCACGTCCAGTCCGATATGATGTGCCACGCCATGCATCAGGTATTTCTGGTAAAGGGGCGATTCGGGGTGTTGATTTTTAACGTCTTCTGCGGTGAAAAGGCCCAGCCCAATCATTTCCTTTTCCATCATTTTCCAGGTAGCTTTGTTGATCTGATCAATAGTACTGCCTGGTACATACAGTTTAATGGCTTTTTTTAGAACACGCAAAACGGCATTGTAGCAGGCTTTTTGGCGTTCCGAAAACTTCCCGTTCACGGGAATGGTACGACTCATATCAGCCGCATAGTTGGCATATTCAGCACCAAAATCAAACAAGAGCAAATCGCCTGCCTCAAGTTTATGCTCGTTTTCGGTATAGTGCAACACACAGCTGTTGATGCCGCCAGCAATAATAGGAGCGTAGGCATGACCCGAAGCTCTGTTGATGGTAAATTCATGGTCAATCTCGGCCTGCACTTCAAATTCATACTTTTCGGGTTTCACAAATTTCAAAACCCTTCGGAAGGCTTTTCCGGTGATAGCGGCAGCTTTGCGGATGAGTTCAATTTCTGTTTCAGATTTTACCACGCGCAAACCCTCTAGCAGCGGGGCAGCCCTCAAAAAACTATGTAACGGGAAAGCAGATTTTATTTTATCGGCTAGTAAACTATTGTTGTCAGGAATGGTAGAAGAATATTTTGGATATTCGTTTTGATTCAGATAAACTGCCTGTGCACTGTGCATCAGCTCGCGCAAAGTGGCATCAAACTGATCATCTTTTCTTATGTTCTGTACACCACTTATATTGGAAGCTTCTTGTTGATTGAGCATATGTCCTTCCCAGGTGGCCTTTACCGGATTATAAGCTTCAATAAAAAGCACTTCCCGAAGCTCAGGTGTGGGACAATCCGGATAAAGTATCAAGAATGCATTTTCGGCTTCGATGCCGGTGAGATAAAAAAAGTCGGATTGTTGCCGGTAAGGGAAAAACTGATCGCCATTTCGTGGCATTTTAGCAGCGGCAGCAAAAACTGCCAGACTAGCCTTGGGCAAAAGGCCGGAAAACTTTTCTCTGTTATGTTTGAAAAAGGTATTGGAAATTAGAGGATAGCGCATCAGTGATAAATTAGAATCTGTCTAAATAAAAAGTTTCGGGAATTTTCATATCTACAAAAGCAAATATATCCCTACATTTGTTAACTCAACTTCACAAAGGTAGTTTTTTTACCTTTTTGACCAAAATGAATGGTTCATTTGTTTTTCAACCAAACAAAGCATTATGAGCAAAACTGTAACGTATTCATCTGTCGCCAAAAAGATTATTATGTCGCTGGCAGGCTTGTTCCTGACCAGTTTTTTGGTTATTCATTTACTGATTAATTTGTTGATCTTATTCGACAAAAGTCTTGAGCTGTTTAATCAGGCGGCTCATTTCATGGCAACAAACCCATTGATACAGACATTTCAGTATGTGCTGTTTTTTGGGTTTATCCTTCACATCATTCTGGGTGTGGTGTTGCAAATCCAAAACTGGGTAGCACGACCGGTTCGATATGAGAGGAAAGGCTCCTCGGAGCAGTCATACTTTTCGAAGTTTATGATTCATACCGGAGCCATAATTTTCATCTTTCTGATCATTCACTTCGCTAATTTTTTTGTAAAGGCAAAGTTTGGTCATATCGATCCCATCACCTACGATTCAGGCACGTATGAGAATCTGGGGCAGTTGGTGGTTATGCTTTTCAGCGATGGGGGCTATGTGATTTTTTATGTAATTGCAATCCTGTTGCTGGGTTTTCATCTGGAGCATGGCTTTCAATCGGCTTTCCAGTCGCTCGGATTGAATCACTCGCGCTATACACCTTTTATCAAAGGTCTGGGCACAGTGTTTTCCATTCTGGTAACGCTTGGATTTATTGCAATTCCTCTGGTTATTTACTTCTCCTTCTAAGCAGATACAGCTATGACAAAATTAGACGCAAAAATACCTCAGGGTCCACTGGCAGAAAAATGGACAAATTATAAAGCTCATCAAAATCTTGTGAATCCGTCCAACAAACGCCGACTTGATATTATTGTGGTCGGCACCGGATTGGCCGGAGCATCGGCAGCAGCCAGCTTTGGTGAGATGGGTTTCAACGTTAAAGTGTTTGGCATTCACGACAGCCCGCGGCGTGCACACAGTATTGCCGCACAGGGCGGAATCAATGCGGCCAAAAATTATCCCAATGATGGCGACAGCATCTATCGTTTGTTTTACGACACCATAAAAGGTGGCGACTATCGTGCCCGCGAAGGCAATGTTTATCGGCTGGCCGAGGTGAGCAACAATATTATTGATCAGTGTGTGGCACAAGGAGTTCCTTTTGCCCGCGAATATGGCGGCTTGTTAGATAATCGTTCTTTTGGCGGTGCGCAGGTTTCACGTACATTTTATGCCCGCGGACAAACCGGACAGCAGCTTTTGCTAGGTGCCTACAGTGCGTTGAGCAAGGAAATCAAAAAGGGAAGCGTGAAAATGTTTATGCGTCGCGAGATGCTCGAACTGGTTGTGATAGAAGGTCGTGCCCGTGGTATTATCGTCAGGAATCTGATCACGGGCGAAATAGAACGTCACAGTGCTCATGCTGTGGTTATTGCTACGGGCGGCTACGGCAATGTCTTTTTCCTTTCGACCAACGCGATGGCTTCCAATGGAAGTGCTGCCTGGAAAGTATATAAGAAAGGTGCTTTCTTTGGCAATCCCTCTTTCACGCAGATTCATCCTACCTGTATTCCGGTGCATGGAGATTACCAGAGCAAGCTCACTTTGATGAGCGAGAGCTTGCGTAACGATGGACGCATCTGGGTGCCCAAGCATAAAGAAGATGCCGAAAAGATTCAAAAGGGAAAGCTTAAGCCAACAGAAATCCCGGAAGACCGCCGCGATTATTATCTTGAGCGGCGTTATCCGGCTTTTGGAAACCTGGTGCCTCGCGATGTGGCATCCCGTGCTGCTAAAGAAAGATGTGATGCGGGTTATGGTGTTGGATCAACCGGATTGGCGGTGTATCTTGATTTTGAAGATGCTATCAAAAGGCTGGGCAAACATGTGATAGAGGCACGTTATGGAAACCTTTTCCAGATGTATGAAAAGATTGTGGATGAAAATCCTTATGAAACCCCTATGATGATCTATCCTGCAGTGCATTATACCATGGGCGGTATCTGGGTGGATTATGAGTTGCAGACAACGATTCCGGGCTTGTTTGCTGCCGGTGAAGCAAATTTCTCTGATCATGGTGCTAATCGTTTGGGGGCCTCAGCTCTGATGCAGGGTCTTTCGGATGGCTATTTTGTGTTGCCCTATACCATACAAAACTATTTGGCTGATCAAATCAGGGTGCCACGGTTCGAAACGAAGCTGCCTGAGTTTGAAGAAGCTGAAAAAGCTGCAAGGGAGCGGATTGAGAAACTGCTTTCGATCAATGGCACTGATACAGTTGACACCTTCCATCGGAGGTTAGGCCTGATCATGTGGGATCATGTTGGGATGGGCAGAAACAAAGAAGGTCTGGAGAAGGCAATTAAAATGATTCAGGAGCTTCGTGCAGAATTTTGGAAGAACGTACGTGTGCCAGGCAAGAATGAGATGGTGAATCCCGAACTGGAGAAAGCTTTACGACTTGCTGACTATATGGAGCTTGGCGAGCTGATGGCTCGTGATGCCTTACTACGTGAGGAAAGCTGTGGCGGTCATTTCCGCGAAGAACATCAAACCGAAGAGGGTGAAGCCTTGCGCGATGATGAAAATTTCACTTATGTATCAGCCTGGGAATATACAGGTGACGACAAAGAACCCAAACTGAACAAGGAACCACTTGTGTTTGAGTTCATCGAAGTGAAACAACGAAACTATAAATAAGCCTATTACTCATCACAAAAACTGCTAAAAATGGATTTAACACTTAAGATCTGGAGACAAGCTACGGCCAGTGAAAAAGGTAAGTTTGTTGAATACCAGGTTCAAAATATCTCTGCTGATGCTTCTTTTTTGGAGATGCTTGATGTTTTAAACGAAGAACTCGTTAGAAAAGGAGAAGATCCGGTTGCCTTTGATCACGATTGCCGGGAAGGTATTTGCGGAGCCTGCAGCCTGTATATCAACGGAAGACCTCACGGGCCTGACAAAGGCATTACCACTTGTCAGATGCATATGCGTCGGTTCAAAGATGGTGAAACCATTGTGATAGAGCCCTGGCGGGCCAAACCTTTTCCGGTTATCAAAGATTTGATGGTAGATCGTACGGCTTTCGACGAAATCATCCAGGCGGGTGGTTATGTTTCGATCAACACGGGTGGTGTACCTGATGCCAATGCCATCCCCATTCCAAAACGAGATGCCGACACAGCGATGGATGCGGCGGCCTGCATAGGATGTGGTGCCTGTGTGGCAGCCTGCAAAAATGCCAGTGCCATGCTTTTTGTTGCTGCTAAAGTTTCGCAGTTTGCCGTATTGCCCCAAGGAAAAATAGAAGCGCGTGAACGTGTTCAAAATATGGTGGCAAAAATGGACGAGCTGGGCTTTGGAAACTGCACCAACACTTATGCCTGTGAAGCAGAGTGTCCGAAAGAAATCTCAGTATCCCATATTGCGCGCATGAACAGAGAATACCTCTCTGCGAAGCTGGTAAGCCAGAAAGAATAAATCATTTTGAATTTTAATTGAAAAGTCGGCCTGGTCCGGCTTTTTTTATTCAAATAAAATCATTTTGATTCCGAGGGTTAAGCTAAAAATATCACCTAAGCCTACTTCTCGGGAGTTGATAAAATAGGTTACATACATCTCGTTTGTGGTAGTGGCCAAATAAAATTCCATTCCACGAACGCGTTTTTCGGGGGCAAACTTTTTATGCAGACTGAGGCCTAAATCAAAATGAAGCCTGAAAGCATTTGGAGCATAGTATCCTTCGGGAAAGTTTTTTGGCAATCGTTCAAAAGTGCGATCGCCGTCAGCTATTTGCCGGCTTATGGCCAAGCTTGCAAAGGGTTTAAGGTTCAATGCATCATTCAAGCCAATGTTATAAGGACTGTAATTGAGACGAACAACAATATTGTGAATGGCTTTTCCGGTGCGATAGGCAGGCGAAAAACCATAGATGGCATCCAAAGCAAGGCTGTTAGCGGGATTGAGGTAATATCCGGCTCCGGCAGACAATGCCCCTATGTTTCCGGCAAATTGCAGGTTGATATAATCAGGAATGATGCCACGCGATTTTTCCTGCGCGAAAGCTTTTCCGCCAAGCAGTAAAAGTAAAAGCACTATCAGGATAAGTATCTTCTTCATTCCACAAAGTTGATGGTTTCAAATAATACGGTGTCAGCCAGTACTTTCACTTTGCGGTAAACATTTTTTTGTGGGGCTCCGATCACCAGATTAGGCCCAACCGTAATTTCAGCAGGGAGTGTATCATTTTGATATTCATAGGGGTTGTGGTGATGCCCGTGTATGGAAAGACTCACCTTGTAATCCGTCATCAAAAGGTTGTAGATATAAAAATAGGAAAGAAAAAACTGGTCTGTCCACGGAGGAATATGGGCAATCACAAAAACGTGCGTAAATTGGTCACGATCAATTAGTTCGTTACGAAGCCATCTGAAATCAGGTTCGGCAAAATTGAGCTCCCAAACCACATTATTAAAAAAGATAAACTTGCAGTTGTTGTAAATGAAGCTGTAATTTTCGGGTCCAAACATATCAGCATAAATAGATCGGCCGTTGGCCAGCAGATCATGATTACCAATCACCGTAAAATAGGGTGTTTCAAGGTCCTTCATCAAATCCTGAAAGATATCATATTCTTTGATCAAGCCTCCATCTGTCATATCACCACCATGAATCAGAAAGTCGGCAGACTGATGCTTATTGATGTGTTCGATGGCGTTTTGCAATTCGTCATAAAACAAGTGATTATCAGAGATTAGTGTAAACTCAAATGGTTTAAAATCAGGGGAATCAGAATTTGCTAAAAGTTTTTCCAGATTTTGTTCTGTGGTATTTTTTCGCCAATTGGGAACATAGGCCGAGTAAGGTGAGAACTCGAATAGTTTGTCGCACGAAACCATCAGCAAGGCAAAAAGCAGCAGGATTAGTGGTTTTCTATAAAACATGGTTACCTTATAATTAGCCAGTAAAATTAAATATTCTGGCTGTAGTTGAGAATAAGTACACTCAAATTCGCTTAAAACGCTATGGATTTTGAAAAGCTTTTCAACAAAGTATTGATTTTTCTGTTATTAATGCTGGAGCACTGATAGCATATTCAGTGATTTTTTTCATGCAGATCAAGAATATCAGTTATAACGACAAAAAAGTCAAAAGTGAAATTGCACAATTGGTCGGAGAGCCTTTTAGTTGGTCGCAGCGTTTGAAAATGAGAGGTATTGGTTCGCCGCGTTTCAATTTAATCAGGGCAAGCGTACCGATTGAAGCCTTGTTGGCTGTTGATAACCGCAGGTGGCATTGTAACATAGAGTTGCGTCCTGCCGGAATTATACTCTCCTTTCGGTCGCGCCTCGAAACCTATGCCTGGATAGTTCCATATCGTAGTTTGTACCTGCATAAGTCGGAGGGCTATCTCACTTTGCATTCCAATCAGTATTTTGTTCGTTTGATGTGGGACGATTATAACAAAAGTGCGCAAAAGTTTTTAGCTAAACTACTTACATTCAAAGCTCAAGCTCAAAGCGAAGATGCTATGCCAGCCTAAGATGAAACGCTATGGTACACGACAAAAGATAAAAGTGTAATTTTGACAAACAAATGATTCTGTATGCTTTTTTCGCAGGTAATTGGTCAACATTCGGTCAAACAAAAACTTATTCAGTCGGTACAGCAAAACAGGGTAAGTCATGCCCAGCTTTTTTTAGGAAAGTCAGGCTCGGGAAGTTTGTCTTTGGCATTGGCTTATGCGCAGTATATCAATTGCAAAGATCGCTCCAAAACAGATAGCTGTGGTGTGTGCCCCTCTTGTGTAAAGATGCAAAAGTTGGCGCATCCCGATTTGCATTTTGTGTTTCCGACTACAACAAATAAGAAAGTGAAGAAAGACCCGGAATCGGAGCTTTTTATGGAAGAATGGCGTTCGTTTTTGATCAAAAACAAAGGGTATGGAGGCGATCAGGATTGGTACGAACATCTTGATGTGGAGAACAAACAGGGAACCATTTTTGTACGCGATGCCAGCACCATCATGCGCAAGCTAAGTCTTAAGTCGTACGAAGCCGAATACAAGGTGATGATTATCTGGATGGCCGAAAAGCTGAATGCGCAGGCTGCAAACAAATTGCTCAAACTACTGGAAGAACCACCCGAAAAAACACTTTTCATTCTTGTTGCCGAGCAAGCAGATCAGCTTTTAACCACAGTGCGTTCGCGAACTTATTTGGTTAAGATCCCTAAAATTGATCAGACCGATTTGACGGCGGCTGTTTGCAATACTTTCGACTGCCGTCAGGCCGATGCCCATGATGCAGTGATGATGGCTGATGGCAGCTGGCCGATGGCACAACATTACTTTAAACATGCCGAAGACGAGAAATACAATTTTCAGGTTTTTCAGCAATGGATGCGGCTATGCTTCAAGGGTGCTATGATTGAATTGATTGACTTTGTTGACACCCTCCGTCCTTTAGGCCGCGAAAAGCAAAAAGCTCTGCTGGCTTATGGCTTGCAGGTTTTTCGTAATTCGCTCCTGGCAAACAACGCGCTCATGCAGCTTGTCATGCTTCCGGAAGAAGAGAAAACATTTAATAAGAATTTCGCACCTTTCGTACATCATGCTAATATGCTTTCGATGGTCAGCCTGATGGAGGAAGGCATAAGGCAGATCGAGCGAAACGGGTATGCCGCACTTATCTTTATGGATATCAGCCTCAATATGATGAAGCTACTGAAGGTGAAAGCAGAAAAGGCCGTTTAGTAAATACGATGTAAATCGTTTAATGCATTAGATTCTTGCAAATTATCAATTATTCCGGATTTCAGCTTTCGGCTGCCTCCTCGAATTTGTTTTATCTTTGCCTGACAAACTATCTGTAACTTAAACTCAATATATAATTCCATGAATGATGATCAACAAGCGAAAGCGGCAGCCAGTTTTATGCCAAGAGGCTGTTGCAGGGCACCCAGAGTATATAATCCCAAAGACCGTATTTTTCAACACAGCTGCTGCAAACTAGATGAGCACAACTGGTTGAAGGATTATCAAAACCCGGCTAAAAAGGAAGGACTTCAGATAGCAGAAGTTCGGTTTAAAAACGGCCGTAAGGATTTTTTTAGTTACACACCAGATCTTGAGCTGAAAGAAGGGGAGATAATTGCTGTGGAAGCCGCTGCAGGCCATGATATTGGCATAGTTACCCTTGTTGGCGAAATCGTTGAACTCCAGATGAAACGCAAAAAGGTGAACCTGCCTTCCGAAGGTCTTAAAAAGGTGTACCGCCATGCCAAGCTTTCTGATGTGGAAAAATGGGTTGGTGCCATCGAGCAAGAGGAACATACCTTGTTTCGCAGCCGTGAAATAGCCCTGGATCTGAATCTTGAGATGAAGATGAATGATGTTGAATACCAAGGAGATAAGACAAAAGCAATTTTCTATTATACCGCAGAAGACCGAGTGGATTTTAGGGAACTGATCAAAAGGTTAGCAGAGGAATTCAGGATTCGGATTGAAATGCGTCAGATCGGGATGCGTCAGGAAGCCGCGAAGCTTGGAGGTATTGGAAGCTGTGGTCGTGAGTTGTGCTGTTCGAGCTGGATGTCGGAGTTTCATTCGGTAAGCACTAATGTAGCCAGGCTTCAGCAATTGTCGCCTAACCCACAGAAACTTGCCGGACAATGTGGTAAACTCAAGTGCTGCCTTAACTATGAATATGAAGCCTATGTGGACGCCCTGAAAGCATTTCCGGATGATCGCACGGTGATTAAAACCCAGAAGGGAGATGCTTATCATCAGAAAAGCGACATCTTTAAAGGTTTGATGTGGTATGCCTATGCCAACGACCGAAACAACCTGATGGCCATTCCGATTGAAAAAGTAAAGGAATTGGCAGAGGGAAACAGAAAAGGAAAGTTGCCCGAAAAACTGGAAGATTTTGCATTCATGAAAGAACAGCAGGCCAATGATGATTATGGAAACGGAAATAATGATCCGCAGTATTATAATTATGAGTAGAAGTATGTTAAGGTTAAAATTCCTTGTCGTATTTGTTTTATTTCTAATGCTATTTTCAGGCTGCAGGCAAAACGTGCTATTGGACGATAATCTGGCTGTTGATGCCAAAGGCTGGGACTATCGAAACAGAGCTGGTTTTGAGCTGGTTGTGGACGATACTATGGCACTTCATGCCTTTTATTTGAATGTGCGCCAAAAAGAAACTTATCGCTATAGCAATCTGTACGTCTTTTTGCATACAAGTTTTCCCAATGGAACTATCACTCACGATACCATCGAATGTGTTTTGGCAAGGCCGGATGGTAAGTGGCTTGGGAAAAGTTCGGGCAACTACATCAGTAACCAAATACTTTTAAACGAATCTTTGCGTTTTCCATTGTCAGGCCGGTACCGGTTTGAAATCGAGCAGGCAATGCGTGAGGAAAAATTGCAAGGCATTACCGATATTGGCATTCGAATAGAAACCTTAAAATAAGTCGTACACCGTGAACGAGTCCGAACAGAGAATATCAACCGAAAACAAAACCTGGTTCAACTACATCTTCAAACTTTGGCTGTTGTTTTTTATTGGGTTGGCTGCGGTAATCTTATTCTTTTATGGCATAACGAACGAATGGTTTGGTGAAATGCCCAGCTTTGAAGAGCTCGAAAACCCCGAAACCAATCAGGCTTCGCAGATTTATGCAGCTGATGGTGCTGTATTGGGTTCTTACTATATCGAAAATCGCTCTAATGTTCGTTTTCGAGAGCTCTCACCGGATTTGATTAATGCCTTACTGGCTATCGAAGACATACGTTTTGCCGAGCATTCTGGCATTGATGAGCGTGCTTTGTTGCGTGTGGCATGGGGTGTGCTTACCGGAAATAGCAAAGGTGGCGGAAGCACACTTACTCAGCAATTAGCCAAGAATCTTTTTCCCAGAGATGAAAACCTAAGTACTATTCAACTTGTAATCCGAAAATTTCAGGAATGGGTAACGGCCACCAAATTGGAGTATAATTATTCCAAAGAGGAAATCATAGCGATGTATCTCAATACGGTAGCCTATGGAAGTCAGTCGTTTGGCATCAAATCTGCATCCCTTACTTTTTTTAATAAACTGCCTGATTCGCTATTACTCGAAGAGGCTGCCTTGATGGCTGGTGTAGTGAATGCCCCAACACGTTACAGTCCGGTTCGTAATCCGGATAACGCCTTGAATAGACGTAATCTGGTTTTACTAAAAATGGCTGATTACGGATTCATCACCAACGAAACTTATGATTCAGTGAGTCAGATTCCTATTGATATGTCCAATTACGGAATCATGGATCATGCCAGCGGACAGGCTACTTATTTCAGGGAGTTTTTGCGTGGAGAATTGCACGAATGGTCAAAACAACATTTTAAGGCTGATGGCACACCCTATAATATATACAGAGATGGCCTGAGGATTTACACAACAATCAATTCGCGCATGCAACAATATGCCGAAGAAGCAGTGCGCGAACATATGGCACTCGATTTACAACCTGCTTTTTTTAAACATTGGGAAGGTTATTCAAATGCACCCTTCGTTTTTCCTGAAAAGGAAGCAACAGAGGAAGTTGAGAAGATACTCAAACAAGCTGTTCGGCGCTCAGACCGTTACCGATTGCTCAGAAAAGCCGGCCTTAGTCCTGACTCGATTAAACGTTCTTTTAGTACACCAGTCAGAATGCGTGTTTTTTCGTGGGACGGTCCAATTGATACGTTGCTAACACCCATGGATTCTATCAGGTATTATAAATTCTACCTTCAGGCCAGCTTACTATCAATTGACTCGCACACAGGATTTGTGAGGGCCTATGTGGGTGGAAATGATTATCGGTTTTTTCAGTATGATCATGTAACACAGGCACGAAGACAGGTTGGTTCTACTTTCAAACCATTTCTTTACACACTTGCAATGCAGGAGGGTGAATATTCTCCATGCTACAAAGTGCCAAATATTTCCTATAACGTTCAACTTTATGATGGCACCTTTTGGGAACCCCGAAATTCGTCAAGCGACAGGATTGGTGAGGAAGTAACCCTAAAATGGGCACTTGCCAATTCAAATAACTGGATATCAGCATATTTGATCAAACGTTTTTCGCCTCAGGCAGTGATTCAACTAGCCCGGAAGATGGGAGTTACTTCGCCAATAGATCCGGTGCCGGCTATTGCGCTTGGCACCCCCGACCTGAGCCTGTATGAGATGGTGGGTGCGATGAATACTTTTGCCAATCAGGGGGTGTATGTAAAACCGATTTTTATCACGCATATCGAAGACAAGAATGGCAATGTGATTGAGCGTTTTGTGCCCGAAAGGAATGAAGTGTTGGATGAAGTATCGGCCTATAAGATGATCGAATTGATGAAAGGGGTTGTTGAATCGGGGACAGGAGTTCGATTACGGTATAAATATGGGTATAATAATCCGATAGCCGGAAAAACGGGTACTACACAAAATCAAAGTGACGGCTGGTTTATGGGAATCACACCAGATCTCACAACAGGGATATGGGTTGGAGCCGAAGACCGGTCTGTTCATTTCAGGACAATCAAGTTGGGGCAGGGAGCCAATATGGCCTTGCCAATCTGGGCCTTATACATGAAAAAAGTGTATAACGATCCTTCGCTCGGGATCAGTCAGGGCGATTTCAAAAAGCCATTGACAGATGTTTCAATAGAGTTTGATTGTGATAAATACGATGCACAACAAGCACTTAAAGACCGTAACCAACAACGTCAGTTTGAAGAGGATTTTTAAGGGCTGATTTTTTTTATCCGCAGTTCATCAAAAAAGACGGTATCCCCGGTTTTATTCCACAGATACACGCGGTATTGACGATGGCCTGCAGTATCCGGAATTGTAGCCCGAAAACGAATTTCGCCCCAGCCCATACTATCGGTTTGAACCACCTCTTCCTGCTGAACATAATAGGTTTTGGGGTTGGGAGCAGTAAATACCAGTGCTGCCCGGGCATCAACTGGCTTCTTCCAAACACTCACCTCGTATGTTTCGTTTGCTATAGCCCAAAAATCAATTCTTCCGGCAAAGCGATTATCCCTATGTAGTATTGTTGAGTATTGCCCTTCTCTATATTCAAACTTGCTTTGTGTGTTGGGCGAACTGAACGCATAAC
>JAQVGO010000076.1 GCA_028696715.1 Bacteroidales bacterium | reverse complement strand
ATATCGCCTTGTTTCAGTTGCTGTTTTACGACCTTATAAGCTGTTGGGTTTTCATCCCAATGGGCATCGGCTGCATCAAGATAGAGACGGGCTTCGTAGGTTAAGCCGGCTTCCAAAAAATCGAGCTTTACTTCCAGTTTGCGGGCATCCTCATTGGTGATGGCACCTAAAAACCAATTGTCTGAATCCCTTTGCTGACGGGCAATGGTAACGTACTCACCCACTTCGCCGTTTAGGGTAAGGCTTTGTTCCCAGTCAACAGCCACATCGCGTATAAACTGAAAAGCAGGGTGGTTGTCGTAGGCTTCGATCAAATCCGGAACCATCTGTATAGGACTGTAAATCACCACATACAAAGCCAGCTGATGTGCCAGGGTGGTGTTCACCTGATTATTGGGTTTCCAGGGGTTGAGCTTGATATTAAAAATTCCTGGAGTAAAATCAATCGGGCCGGCCAGCATACGTGTGAAGGCCACTGTTGGCAGGTGATTGGGCGGGTTGCCACCATCCGAAGCCCAGGCATTGAATTCTTGTCCGCGCAATCCTTCACGGGAAATGGCATTGGGAAGGGTACGCCGGATACCTGTGGCTTTGATGGGCTCGTGCGCATTGATGGCAATTTTATGTTTGGCAGCCGTTTCGAGGGCACGACGGTAGTGGTTTACCATCCATTGTCCGTGGTGATACTCGCCTTTGGGAATGATCTGGCCAACATATCCGGTCTTCACCGAATGGATACCTAGCGATTCCATCAGCCGATAAGCTGTGTCCATCTGCTGATCGTAGGTGCGCACAGCTGCTGAGGTTTCGTGATGCATGATCAGCTCCACTCCTTTTGCCTTGCCGTAACGTACCACCTCAGCCAATTCATAATCGGGATAGGGAGTTACAAAGTCGAAAACGCCTTCGCGATCTTCAAAACCAATCCAGTGCTCCCAACCGGTATTCCAGCCTTCGACCAGTATGCCATGAATATTATTGTCGGCAGCAAAATCAATCAATTGCTTGGCATATTCAGTAGTAGCACCATGCCTGCCATGAGGTTTAAGGCCACCGAAAGAATTCATATCCTGTGTGGCAGCATAATCCCAGGTTTTGCTTCCCAGGTGCATGTCCCACCAAATGCCAACATATTTTGTTGGTTTAAACCAAGAAACATCGCCCAGGCGATTAGGTTCGTTGAGGTTTACTATCAGCCGCGAATCGATAAGTTCCGCAGCTGTCTCGCTGATCTGAATGGTTCGCCAGGGCGTACTAAAAGCACCGCTGCGTTTTACTTTATAACCCAGCCTGTCCGATCCAACCAGCTCACTCACCAGATTGAAATTATTCGTGTCGATTTTAATGGTCATATCGGCATAGTCAGTCAGGTTGGCCTCGTGAAAGCTCAGGTAAATCCCTTTGGCAGTCTTCATGGTTACCGGTGTGTTCACCGCATTAAAAGGGATATGTGTTTGTGCCAGATCATTGTGACTTCTGAGAGCCAAAGCATCAATTTCACTCAACTTAGTGCGGTGATAGAGGTGTTCGTAAATATCCCAGTCGCCCGGAATCCACCAAACCTGATGGTCGCCCGTCAAATTAAAATGCGTGTGTTCGTCCAGGATGATGGTTTCCTGATCATCCGTCAGATCGGGGAAAAGGTATCTGAAACCCAAACCATCATCATACAGCCTGAACTGCAACTGAAACTGTCGTGCAGCTGTTGTTTTCTCTGTTACTCTCACCAGCATTTCCTTGTAATGATTGCGCACCACGCGCTGCTCGCCCCAAGGCATTTCCCAGCTTTCATCTTTTTCAGTAAACTCCACTTTTGTCACTTCCAGTTGATTCATCAAAGGCTCCTGATCTTTAAACTCGAAACCCAGCCAGGAGGTATCAATAAGCAGTTGATTCCGAAATCTCACAAGATAACCCAGCTCGCCCGCATTGCCCGAAACCAGCTCCAGTTCAAGTTTTTTGTCTGGCGACTGCACACGCTGATCAACAGGTTTATTCATGTCGCAGCCAATAAAAACAATAGCCACAACCAACATACCAAAAGCCATACAAATCTTGGATAAAAGTGATAGAATCATAAGAAGAAGTATTAATTTTTTTTACACGCAAATAGTTGTTCAAAGATAATGCTTTGAAAAACAAATGAGGCTGCACGATTTTTCTCTCTTTCCGAAAACACACAAAAACAGCCTGAAAAAGAGCAACATACTTAACCGATGGCACAATAGAAATCTTTGCAAAGGTTTGCAGGCTTCAAAATGTAAAAGCAGAATCTTGCTTGAGTTTTAAAAATATTGTACTTTTAAGCCAAAAGAAAGGAGATCAACATGAAATACAACTACACTTGCCCATATTGCAAAGCTTATTTATTAATTGAAAACCGTTTGATTCTGACAGCGTGCAAAGAAGGTGAAGACATTAACGAACATGGTTTTCTTCTGCTGATGAACCCCGAAATTGGTAATTACGAAACCCTGCATCATAAAAAAGTTAAAGTCGTAGCAGGTGAAAAATATCATTTTCATTGCCCTGTCTGTCAGCACAAACTACAATCCGACCTAAACGAAAATCTGGTGATGGTAAACTACACCGATGAAAAAGACAAGCATTTCGAGCTGCACTTTTCGCGTGTGGCTGGCCAGAAAAGCACCTATAAAATCATGGGACGTTCAGTGGAGACCTTTGGCATTGATGCTCCCCATTACCTCGATTTTATGAATCTGATGGGAATGGCTTAAGATTGCTCAACACCATAGTGCTTAAGAAACTGAAACATCAGCCTCACCCCGATTCCTGTTCCGCCAATTCCGCGGTAGTTATCCCTCTTCTCAATAAAGGCAGGTCCGGCAATATCAAAATGTACAAAGGGATAATCCGTGAAGTGTTCCAGAAATTTACCTGCTGTGATGGCACCAGCTTCCGGTCCGCCGATATTTTTCAGGTCAGCAATTTCGGAATTGAGCTGCTCACGGTATTCGTCCCACATCGGGAACTTCACCAGCCGTTCGTTTACGATTTCGCCACTTTCGGCCAGCTTACAGTATAAATCGGTGGCTTTAACTTCCATAGCCACAATGCCCTGGCTTCCGATAGCTCGGGAGGCAGAGCCCGTTAAAGTAGCAAAATTAAGCACCAGTTCGGGTTCAAACTTTTTGGCATACGACAAGGCATCGGCTAAAATCAGGCGGCCTTCGGCATCGGTATTAAGCACTTCAACCGTAGTGCCATCAAACATGGTGATGATATCACCCGGCACATAGGCATTGCCATCGGGACGATTGTCGGTGGCCGGCACCAAGGCCATCACATGCAAGGGAATTTTGGCTTTGGCAAGTGCATACAACGAAGCTGATACCACCGCAGCCCCAGCCATATCACACTTCATGGTATCCATGGCATTGGAAGGCTTCAGGCTGAGACCACCTGTATCGTAAACCACTCCCTTACCCACCAGAATTACAGGTTTTTTGTTTAACGCATTTTTCGGCTTCCATTCAAGGATTGTGAAAGTAGGCGGGTCGATGCTGCCCATGTTTACCGAAAGCAAACCTCCCATTTTTAAGGCCTCGATTTTTTGTTTGTTAAAAACCTCAGCCTTTGCTCCTACTGCCCGCGCTTTTTCGCTGATCTGAGCAGCCAATGCTGTGGCACTGAGCTTGTTGAGCGGTTCGTTCACCAGATCACGTGCCCAGTGATTAGCTTCAATCAATATGTTCAGCTCCTCAATTATTGTCGGATCTATCGCCTTAGATATCAGATAAATATCTTGTAAGCTATTCTGCTTTTCCTTTTGGTCTTTGCGGTATTTCAGAAACTGATAATTGCCCAAGCCCATGCCTTCAGCTATGGCCAAAGCTTCGTTTTCAAATCCTTCGTCAGGAACAATTTCTACGTTTGTCAGTCCATTTTTGTTCAGGTATTGTCCCATAGCAAAGCCCTGTTTGCGGCACGATTCTAGTCGTTTGTTTTCCACAACCTCCTGATCCACAAAAAGTAAACTTATTCCATTGGGATAACGTTCGAGTGTGATCAACTCACGCTTTAACTCTTTGCGCTGCTTATCAATCCATTTATTTTCTTCTGTTGTCAATCCGGTCAAATCCCCCGATATACTTTTGGACAGCACCAATAGTTTATGAATTTCCTTCTTTTCGGTTGCAGTATTTTTCAGTTGTATCATCATTGTATTGTTGAGTTTTTATTGGCAAGTAAAGCGCAAAGATACAAATGTTGTGCTTAGGCAGTTCGCCAGGATCCAGCAAAACGATTATCCAGGAAACCCATGATTTTTGCGGTAGCACCCAACTGTTTATTCACATAAGTCTTGCAAACTGCCGAGGCCTGATTGTAAAATGCTTCATCCTGTATCAGCTGATCAAAACGAACCTTCAAATCCCGGGTTGTGCTGATGCTGAAGGCTCCACCTTCGGCAAGCAGGTCAACGGCTTCGGTAAATTGTTCGTGATGTGGCCCAAAAATCACGGGACAACCAAAAGTAACTGCTTCCTGGATATTGTGAATAGCCTTGCCAAAACCACCTCCGATATAGGCAAAGCGGGCATACCGATAAGCCCGCGAAAGCAAACCAATCTGATCGATGATTAAGATTTTATTGGCAGGGTCAAGCTGTTTTTTCGAATACAATCCAGCTGGCAGTTGCAGCTTGTTCTTAAGTTGAATGACGTGTGTTTCGCTCACATCGTGGGGGGCAAAAATCAGGCAATAATTTTCGGGCAAATCAGGAAGCATATCCAATAGTAAGTTTTCGTCCGGAGGCCAGGTGCTGCCGGCAATGATGCACTTACGGCCACTTATAAACTGTTCTATCGCAGAAATCGGTTCGGCCTTGGCAGCAATTTTTGCCACCCTGTCGAAACGTGTGTCACCGGCAAGGCTAAATTGTGTGATCCCAATGCTCTTCAAGAGATCAGCCGAATGTTTATCCTGCACAAAAAAATGCTCAACAGCAGATAAATGCTGGTTGAACCAGCCACCATAGCTTTTAAAAAAGTGCTGGTTGTCTCTGAATCTGACTGAAAAATAAAATACCGGAATACCCTTTTGTTGTAATACTTTGAGGTGATTGAACCAAAACTCATACTTGATAAAAAATGCTGCTTTGATAGTAAAGCTATCCAACAACTTTCGGGCATTGGCCAGGGTATCGAGTGGCATATAAATTACCTGATCGGCCAAATCGTAGTCCTTTCTGATTTCGTATCCTGAAGGAGAGAAAAAACTCAGCAGTATCCTCACGTCCGGAAACATCGCTTTAACATCTTCTATCACAGGTCGTCCCTGCTCAAACTCGCCCAGCGAAGCAGCATGAAACCAAAACCAGGGCTTATCGTCCTGAAAAAGTGAAACAGGAAATTCGCGTCTTCCATTTACAAAGGCTTTAGCCTTGGCCGAACGCAAAGCAGCAAGGCGGGCGACAAGTCCGTAAAAACGAATAAATATGGTGTAAAGCCATCTCATTGGCACGACAGTGATTTGAGTTTTGTTTCCCTGATCAACACAATTATTAGTAATAATAATAATCCTGCGGAGCCCGCTTATAAGTAGGAATCATCCAGCTGATGCGGATTCCATAGTATTGATCGGAATAGCTCTTATCGTCTTTTCGCATCAGGGCAAAATCGTAGTCGCGCAGGCTCTTGGCTGATACTTGCGTAAACTCCAGTGCTATACTCAGGTTCAACAAGCGTGAATTGCTCATCAACAAATAGCCAAACTCCCCGCTAAAAGCAAATCCGCCACGCATTCTGTCGTAACCCAACGCATAATCGTCCATCAGTTGCGGAGCGGTGCCAAACTGTGTTTCGATACGGATACGATGCGTCAGATAGCCCAGTCCGGCCTGCACATAGATCCCTGAATTTGGGTTTGGCCCCAACACATTGAAAAGCTTGCCGGCTTTAAACTGCATATGAAAACCCCGCTCGAACAATGCCAAACTGGTATATAACCCGTTTCCATCAATCACTTCACCCTCAGCTGTGCTTATTCCCTTAAAAATTTCGGCCCGGTTATTTACCTGATCACCAAAGATAAAATGCCCGAAAGCTCCAAACAGCCAGTTTTTATCTGTTTTATAACTCACCCCACCCCCGATGGTTGAGTTGTTTCCAAAAAATTCGGTCAGGTCGCCGCCAGGGATCTGATAAGCGTAAGTAGCCTGAAACAAAACAGTTGATACTGTGGTATCACTTACCCTTTTTTGTGCCTGAGAAATCATGCCGATCAAACTAAAAAGAAAAATCAGGAGAAACAGTTTTCGCATTGCTGAATGATTTAAGAGCGACAAATTTAAACAATCCGTTCGTTTGTTGCTTGCACAATTAAATATCAGATATGCACGAACACAAAAAATCTGCGTACATCTGCGAAACCAGCCTGACAGCTGGCAGGTCTGCGGGAAACTATTCTGCCACCATCTTCGGAATCAGATTCCCATCCAAATCCTGCTGTTGCCTGATAGCCGAAACAGTAATACAGGAGTGCACGGGCAAAATCCCAATCAAATCGCCCGGTTTATATTGTTGGCAAAGTTCCTTTGGAAGCTTCACAATCCCGTGTTCCTGCGACAGGCGTGCCAGCCATGCCCCGGCAACAGCTTCTGTCCAGCCCTTTTCAGTGAAGTTCACAAGGTATCCATACAACCGAAAGTCTTCATCAGCAGCAATAAACTCACTCGAAAAATGAACCGAACCGCCATAGATCACCATTTCCTCCCGTTCGGGATGCACAGCTACCACCGGACAAGCCATCGCCACGGCAATATCCTCCAGGCTACAGGAGCCAATATGGTATTGCATTACATCATAATAAACAAAATTCCCCGGTCGCCATTCATCAAAGCCTTTCAACTCATCCAGCATGGAGCAGGAGGGCGTATCGCCCCAGCTCAAAATCAAATCATCCTGTCCAAGCCTTGCCTTCAGCCCCTTCATCTTCCGGCTTATCTGTTGGGTTTTTTCGTGAATAACCCTTTTGCCACCAGGCTGATGATAAAAATGCCCGGCATGGGTAAGCAGTCCTTTTAGTTGCAATTTTTTAGAAGCTTTGATTTGATTCGCCAACTCCAACACACGGCCTTCATCATCCAATGCTATGCCGGTTCTGCCAGCACCTGAATCAAGCTTGATATAAATCCCAACACCATGTTCTAACAACCTATCCAGTTGAGCGGCAACCGATGCGTCTTCCAGCAACAGATAAAGTTTGATACGTCCGGCAAGCCTGTTTATATTTTTGATTTCCATAAGATTAACAGGAAAGGCAATCAGAATATCTTTCCAGCCATGATCAGCAAAATATTGCGCCATGCTCACTGATGAAACAGTGATACGATCCACGCCTGCCTTTCTGAACCACTGCCCCACTATGCCCGACTGATGTGTTTTGAAATGAGGCCTGAAAACCACTTGCTGTTTTTCAGCTTTGGCTTTCATACGATGGATGTTTGCTTTAACACGCAAAGCATCAATGATCAGTGTAGGTTTCGAAATTCCGGATTGTTGCATGTTTTTTGAAATTATCCAACAAAAATACAACATCAGTGCCCAATCCTGGCAGAATGTCTAATTTTGCCTCCTGTTTCATTCAGTATCAAGGAAAATCACATGACAGCAAGCTACAATTACCACAGACTCCCGAATGGCATCAGGCTCATCCATCGGCAAAAAGCCGGTCAGATAGCACATCTGGCACTGATGGTTGACACTGGTTCGAGGGATGAAATGCACAAGGAGTTTGGGATGGCTCATCTGATTGAACATATGGTTTTTAAGGGCACAAAAAAACGCAAGGCATTTCATGTGCTGAGTCGTCTCGAAAATGTGGGTGGCGAACTGAATGCCTACACCACCAAGGAAGAGACCTGTATTCATGCTTCATTTCTGAATTTGTACTGCGACAGAAGCATGGAATTGCTGGCCGATATTGCCTTCAATGCCAGCTATCCGGCACATGAGCTAGAGAAAGAAAAAGAAGTGATTTTAGATGAAATCAACTCATACAAAGACTCTCCCTCTGAACAAATCTTCGATGATTTTGAAGATCAATTGTTCGACGGACACCCTATCGGCCACCCGATATTAGGAACCAGCGAATCAGTTAAAAGGCTAAGCCGAAACGATCTGCTTCGTTTTATAAAACGGAATTATTCTGCCTCCAAAATGGTGCTGGCACTAATTGGTGATGTCCCTTTTGCGACCTTTGTGAAACAGGCCGAAAAACACTTCAATGCCCCTCCTGCAAATCAATTGATTGCGAAACGTGAAGTTTTTTCAAACTACCAGCCCAAGCAGCAACAGCAAATCAAAAACAGCTTTCTGAGCCATTGCATCACAGGCAATATCGCTTTCGATCGCCAACATACGCAAAAACACAGCCTGGTGTTGTTAAACAATATTTTAGGCGGCCCCGGGCTCAACAGCCGGCTCAATTTAAACATTCGCGAAAAGTATGGTTTTGCTTATTCCATCGAATCTCATTACACAGCTTACTCTGACACAGGCGTCTTTTTGGTTTACCTGGGTATCGATCCAAAATCAGCTGATAAAGCGCTCAGGTTGGTTTACAAAGAATTATACAAACTCAAAAATCAAAAACTGGGATCGCTTCAGCTTCATCGTGCCCAGCAACAGCTGATCGGACAACTGGCCATCAGCTTCGAATCCGGACTTTCGGAAGCATTGTCCGTTGCCCGCAGTCATCTGCTTTTCGATCAGGTGGATGATATGCGTGCCATCACCGAAAAAATCAGAAATACCAATGCCTCCATGCTGATGGAAGTGGCTCAGCAAATTTTTGATACCGACCGATTCAATACTTTGGTTTATCTTGGCAACCAAAATACTGCAAATGACTAATCAATCCTGCCATCACTTTTTAGTTTTTTTCATGCTTCTTTTCAGCATAAGCACTATTGTCGCTAACGAAGTTAAGGCCCAGCATAAGCAGCCAAAACTGGCCGAATTTGGCACAGAGCCCCTTCATATAAACGCTGACAGCTATCAGAAAGAAGTGATCCTTGAGGAAGAAATCAATGAAGATTCCATTTTTAAAGTTCAACTGACCAGCTTAAGTAGTTTTTATCAATCTGCCAGACTGATCGTAAGCATGACAAACAACAGTAGTCGTCATGTCGATCATCTATGGTTTCAGTTGCGATTGTTAACGCCAAAATCAGAATTTCTATTTCGCGAACAACCGGTAATGTTTACCAACGTAAGCCCTGACCAAACCGTTAGCTACGAAGTGCTTTGCGAAAGCATCACACCCAACGACATTGGTTATGTAGTGCTCCGGCCGGAATTGATTGAACTAAACCGGCAAGAAAAAACGCTGGATACCAGCTTTTTCGAACTCAATAATGCAACCGACTTCCCCTTAAAACTTGTTTTAAACACCCGTTTCCAATGATCCCGCTTGCCATACAAGAATACATCGGGCAACACAGCAGTCCGGTCCATCCCGTTTTGGATGAGATTTACCGACAAACACATCTCAGGCATCTTTACCCGCGCATGTTGAGTGGTCCGCTACAGGCCAAAATGCTTGATCTTATCTGCAGAATACATCGCCCTAAAACCATTTTAGAAGTTGGGACATTTACTGCCTATGCTACCATTGCCATGGCTTTGGCAACAGAAGACGATGCCCGGCTGATAACCATCGAAGCCAATGAAGAGCTGGAGGATACGATACTCGAAAACCTGCAAAAGGCAGAAGTATTTCACAAAGTTAGCCTGAAAATCGGACAGGCACTGGAGGTTGTTCCAACACTGAATTCCACTTTCGACCTGATCTTTTTGGACGCAGACAAACTCAATTATCCGGCCTATTACGAAATGCTCGTTAATAAATTAGCCTTGGGTGGAATCTTATTAACCGACAATGTTTTATGGGACGGAAAAGTGGCCGATCCTTCCATAACCGATCCCGAAACCAATGCCATCAGAAGCTTTAACCGGCAAGCCGCATCAGATCAAAGTGTGGAGCAGATCATCCTGCCCATACGAGACGGGTTAAGCCTGATTCGGAGAAAAAACTGATTACTCTTTCACAAAGTCGCTGCTAAAAGCAGCCATCAGCTCTTCTGCTTTTTCTACCATCGCTTTTGAACCAATAAAAAGCGGTGAGCGCTGATGAATATCGTCAGGATGAATATCCAAAATTCGTCTGAAGCCATCAGAGGCCTTGCCACCGGCCTGTTCTGCCAAAAAGGCCACCGGCACACATTCGTACATCAACCTGAGTTTGCCATAAGGATTTTTCAGGGTTCCCGGGTAAATATAAATCCCACCCCTTAACAAATTGCGATGAAAGTCAGAAACCAGCGACCCAATGTAACGCGTTGTATAGGGTCTTCTGGATTCGGGATCATCTTCCTGGCAATATTTGATGTACTTTTTAACCCCTTCGGGGAAGTAGATGTAATTGGCCTCATTGATGGAATAAATACCACCCAGCTCACCAATTTTGATATTCTCGTGCGAGAGCACAAAAAGTCCGCAGGTAGGATCGTAAGTAAATCCGTTAACCCCTTGTCCGGTGGTGTAAACCAACATGGTGGATGAACCATAAATAACATAGCCGCCACAAACCAACTCGGTGCCAACCTGCAAAATATCCTCCTTGGTAATGGTAGTTCCAATCGATTTGCGTTTGTAGATAGCAAAAATTGTCCCGATAGGCACATTCACTTCAATATTGGAGGAGCCGTCGAGCGGGTCCAAAGCCACTATATACTTTGCATTGCGTGTGGTTTCGTCATCAAAAACAACCACATCTTCATTTTCTTCTGAGATGATGGCAGCACATTGCTTACCATTTCTCAAGGCCTTGATAAATTCGTTGTTGGCCAGCACATCCAGCTTTTTCTGATTCTCGCCCTGTACATTCACCGAACCCTCAAAGCCAAGAATACCAGCCAGTCCGGCACGATTCACATCCCTATTTACTATTTTTGCTGCAATCCCTATATCATTCAGCAAACGCGAAAACTCGCCAGTGGCATAATTCAGATTTTCCTGCTGGTCATAAATAAACTCTACTAGTGTTTTCATGAAATATTAGTTGGTTGAGTGAAATTACAAACGATTGCGGTAATATTCCAAAAAATTTCCGGCCAGAAAAATAGCCGGAAAATGCTGAAATATTCCTGTGGCAAAAATACTACCTTTGTTTTTGGAATCCTAATAGAAATAAATGATTAACAAAGTTTTTAAGTTCGGAGGTGCCTCGGTAAAAGATGCTCAATCCGTACGTAATTTGATTACCATCCTAAATAAATATAAGCACGAAAAACTTTTGGTTGTGGTTTCGGCCATGGGTAAAACTACCAATGCCCTCGAAGAGCTACTCAAAGATGCTCATGCTGAAAATAACGTTAAGGTAAAAACCGGTTTAGAAATAATAAAAAGCTTTCATGATCAAATTATTACAGAGATTTTTGAGCATCAAAAAACCTCAACAGTACTAAAGGAAACAAATGCTTTGTTTGCCCTGCTCGAACAAAATCTCAACAATATACAGCTTCCGTATGCCCAACATTATGATGCCACTGTGAGGTATGGCGAATTATTGTCAACCACCATCCTCAATGCCTATCTGACTGAAAACGAATTTGATGTGCAGCATATCCTGGCCGACAATTATATAATTACCGATACGCGTTTTCGTTCGGCGGGGATTGTTTGGCCCGAAACAAAAGCCAGGATTCAGAACTTAATGAAAGCACAGGCAAACCACCATATCATCCTTACACAAGGTTTTATTGGAGGCACCCTTGATGGAAGTCCAACTACTTTGGGTCGCGAAGGCTCTGATTTTTCAGCAGCCATTTTTGCCGCCTGTCTCAAAGCCGAAGAAGTGTGGATTTGGAAAGATGTTCCCGGCCTTTTGAATGCTGATCCAAAACGGTTTAGCAACACCAGCAAAATTGCAAAGATCGCTTATTCGGAGGCCATCGAACTGGCCTATTATGGTGCAACCATTATTCACCCAAAAACAATCAAACCGCTACAAAACTCAGGGATAAAATTGTTCGTGAAATCCTTTTTAAATCCTGATCTCCCACCAAGCCGGATCGAAGGCTTGCACCTTCCCGGGCAAACCGTTCCGTCCTATATCGTCAAGGAACAGCAGTGTTTGATAAGCATCAGTGCACGCGATTATAGTTTTATGGACGAGCAGCTACTGCACCAACTTTTAGGAGTGATTAACCAACTTCGTATTCATGTCAACCTCATCCAGATTTCAGCATTAAGTCTTTCGTTTTGTTTTGACGAAGACCCTGAGAAACTTCAAAAGCTTTTACTTGCACTCGAAAAAGATTTCAATCTCAGGTACAACGAAAACTTAAGTCTTTTCACCGTGAGGCATTACGACTCAAAAATTGCAGATTTGCTGAACCAGAATCATCAGATTTTGCTCGAACAGCGAAGTCGGACGACATTACAGGTTGTTGTCCCTGAGCTGAATTATCAAATGATTGATCGCTGGATAAAAAAACCCTGAGCGACGCATCACCCAGGGTTTATTATTATCAATTCAGTCGTTTTAGTTTACAAATACACGACTTGTTTTCTCAAAACCGTTTCCTTTAACTTTGATGAGGTAAACACCGGCATCCGGACTAAACTGAATCTGGTTTTGATTCAGACTTGTAAGCTGGTCTTCGAGCACAAGCTGTCCGGCTGCGTTAACAATGGTAACCAAAGCAGAACCCAATTCTTTTGAGGTTTCAAAACGAATCAAGCCATTAGAATACCGGATGCGTAACTGTTTTTCAATAGCTTCGTTCACACCTACAGGCCCCCAGTCTTCTACCAGTACTTCATCGATAAACATTCCCATACCATTGGCTGTATTTACATGAAAACCAAGGAAGATGTGTCCGTCAATCTCCGGAATAATCAAAGCTTCACCCATTATCCAGTTAGGTTCGCCAAACGAGGGATTTTCAAACACAACATGCGATGCAAAATCATTTGTGTCAGCATTTGCAGCCCACATCATTCTAAAGGATTCCTGTGTGGATGGCAAGAAACTACGATAGGCAAAGCTAACCATATACTCTTTTCCACTTTCAACAGCCAGTGGTGCGCTGATCAGGTAGTTATTCATCGGAGCAGCCGAACCATCACTGGTAAAGCAGGTAAATGCCTTTGAACTCTCATAGCCTATCAGGTTTGTAGTTTTCCATTCCATCGAACTAAAATCCAATGATTGCCATTTATCCGGCATCTCCGGATGAGCAGCATCTTCCACATCCTGAAGATAAGGATAATCAGTTATTTCTGACATCGTGCTAAAGCTATAGATATTGCTACATGCATCATTAACCCCGAGGTTGTTACGTGGCTGAATCATCAGATAATAAGTTGTTGACGGCTGCATATGATAAACAAAATGATTGTCTGCAATTGTTTCGCCATTGAAAATATTTGTCGGCACTTCAGTACCTTCACCATCCGTTCCAAAATAGATGTCATATCCAGAGGCAAAAGATGCGGGGTTCCATGAAATTTCCTGATTCAGAAAAACATCCATACCACCATCAAGTGGACTTAGCATTCCTGCAGAACATTCCGGAAGACCCGAAAACTCATCAATACCACTGATTATCAACGAGAACACCTGATCGTCTTCTATCGTACCATCGTGATCAACAATAATGGTATAAGTTCCGGCAGGTGCATCAGCAAGATAAACCATTTCAACATTATCCAGGTTGTTTTTGGTATCAGTAGTTGCAGCGGCAGAAGGATTTTCAGGATCAAGCATATACGGAAAGAAAATATTTCCATCTTCATCCTCTACTCTCAGGTCAAGGTCGTTTACAAGAATTGGTGTACGCGGATTCAAAGAAGTAGGAGGAACAGTTCCATGAGGATCGGTCCAGCTAATTGTTACACGCAGCGGATTGCCACCCGACACACTCACCTCGCGAGTGTAAGCACCTCCAACGGGAAGTGTGATTTCATCAATGGAATTTTGCATCACATCATCTTCAATGATGATATTGGCGGCACGTTCAGCATTCACGAGTCCCCAACCAAATTTATAATCCGGTCCGGGTGTTGTACCGGCTTCGTCAGCTGAATGAATTACAAGTCCTTTGAGCGTAGATGCACGCATCGGATTATCATGCGACTCCTGATACAGTTGCTGAAGCAGTGCCAGGGTGCCGCTCACATTAGGTGCTGACATACTTGTGCCGTCATAGCTCGAATAGGAATTATTTGATCCGGAAGTAGAAGAATACACACTAACACCTTTACCCACCACATCGGGTTTGATACGACCATCATCAGCCGGGCCCCATCCACTGAAGCTGCTCATGATAACACTACCCGGGCCAGTGTAATTAAACACTTCATAAACAGCACCTACGGTAAGGATATTCTTTGAAATCCCTGCGCCACCAATACAATCAAAACCATCAAGACCGCCATCCTTTTCCGGATTGCCACCTTGACCTGCATTGCTGGGACCTTCGCCACGGTCGTTGCCCGAGGATTTTACCATCAGGAAATAAGGGGCGTTGTTGGCAATGATATCCCAGGTGCGGGCCTGTGAGTTATAAAAACCAAATAAGTGATCTTCGGTGGGTGAAACGGATGAATTACCATACCAATCCCAACCATTGTCGTAATTCCAGCCTCTTATCTGTCCCCAACTGTGATTGGCAATCTCCATACCGGCAGCAGCTGCATTACTCATTTCCCCTTCAACACTACTCCAGTCGTGTGTTTTGAGCTGTGCCAATGGCGCCATACCATGCGCATTGTTGTTCACACCGCCTGCAATTATGGTTCCTGAAACATGGGTAGCATGTGCCGACATTGAGCTGGCAGCATCGCCTAGTATAATACGAGACGAACCTGTTTGGTTAAACTCCTGATGCGTATTACGAACCCTGCCACCATCCCAGATACCAATCTTGTCGTAGCCTTCGCCCTCGATAATTACGCCTACCGAACCACCTTC
>JAQVGO010000075.1 GCA_028696715.1 Bacteroidales bacterium | reverse complement strand
ACAAGACCATATTCAACCGTCCACCAATGTAAGTTACGTATCAAAGCCATTTCGGAAGGCAGGCCGAGTTCGGCTTCTTTCTGCTCCAGATCGCGCTCGGCAGCTTCTATCTCGTCAAGTGAGGTGTGTGGATCAGCTTTCAAGATGGAGAGGTGACGAATAGCTTCGTAAAGGGCAAAATCAGCCGCTGAAGAAAAAGCTTTCGAACCAATCTCACCAAAATACCTGAGGTATTCGGCATATTCAGGGTCGCTGATAATGGGCGCATGTCCGGCGGCTTCGTGTATAATATCCGGTGCAGGTGTATATTCAATTTGGTCAAAGGGACGGATGTCGGCAGCGATTACGAGCACATTATAAGCCTGAAACTCCATAAATGCAGCAGGAGGAATAAAGCCATCCACTGTTACAGCAGCCCATCCTATCTTTGCCAAAATTTGATTCATGGTATCAATATCCGGTATTTGCTCAATGCTGATGCCGGTTTTGCGCAAGCCCTCCAAATAGGCCTGATGAGCCTTATCCTTCAGAAAATCTACATTTTGTCGCATCACAAAACGCCATACAGCATGATCCTGCCAGGTGTAAGCGTTGTATGGCTGATCAATGATCAATTGATAAAGGTGTTTGGGTAAACGGGATAATACTGGATTGTCAGTCATGGTATCTAATTTAGAATGAGTTTAGATAAGCCAAAAATAAGTAAAAGGAATTACATGATTGCAATCGGTTGCAAACAGCCTTAATAATTTTTCTTAAGAAAACTTAAAGCTCAATCATTGACAATATTAAAGCTTTTTCAAAATCCTATGATAGAAAAGGTTTAAATTTGTGATCAGAATTTGGTATAAAGGAACGATAGTTTAGTAAAAATAAAAATGTCTAACATAAAACTAAAAAAATTTACCATCAAGGGCTATAAAAGTATTCAAGCAATTGACAGTTTTGAACCGCGCCCAATAAACATCCTGATTGGTCCTAACGGTGCAGGTAAAAGTAATTTTATTTCATTTTTTAAGTTTTTGAGTTGGATGCTAAACTCAGATGGAAAACTTCAGGAGCATGTTGCTTATTTAGGTGGGGCTAATGACGTATTATATGATGGAGCTGACATAACAAAAAGTATTGATGCACATATAGAAATTCAAACGACATCAGGTATAAATGAATACCAGTTTAGTTTGATGTTTGCCAAACCTGATAAACTTGTATTTAGGGAAGAAAAATATCGATTTTCAGCTAAAACCATACAAGGAGAAGCCCGCTGGAGCTCTTGCGGCGTAGGTCATGAGGAAGCTAATCTGCCACAAGTTTCTAATTCTACGGCAACCACAATTCTGAATCTTTTGCGAAAACTAATTGTTTATCAATTTCATAACACAAGTGATACTGCGCCAATGCGGTTAAAATGGTCTGTTTCTGATGGGAGATGGTTAAAGCAACATGGGGAAAATTTAGCAAGTTTTCTCTTCCGTTTGCAGAATGAAGAAAAACCTTATTATCTGCGAATTGTAAAATACATTCGTTTGGTTTTGCCATTTTTTGATGATTTTGAATTATATGATGAATTTGGGCATATTCTTTTAAGGTGGAAAGAAAAAGGAACAAATAAAGTTTTTAATGCAGGACAGGCATCAGACGGAATGTTAAGAACAATTGCATTGATTAGTTTACTGGCTCAGAACCCTAATGATTTACCAACAGTTCTTTTTTTGGATGAACCTGAATTGGGGTTGCATCCAAGTGCAATTGATGCAGTTTCTGGTTTGATAAAGGCGGCCTCTTCAAATTGCCAGGTATTTATTGCAACACAGTCTGTAAGTCTGGTGAACAACTTTGAACTTGACGATTTAGTCGTAATTGACAGAAAGAAAAGAAGTTCTGAATATAAGCGTCCTGATAGTGAAAGTCTGCAAGTATATCTTGAGGAGTTTTCTACCGGTCAGATTTGGGAAAAAAATATCATAGGAGGCCGTCCGTGAAATATCTAAATATCATTGTGGAGGGCAACTCCGAGGAAGCATTTGTTAACGATGTTTTAGTAAAACATTTTGCTTCACTTAACATTTTTATTTCTACACGGAAAATTAAGACAGGATGGGATAAGCTTAATAATAAACCAGCAAAAGGAGGATTACTGAAATATATTAAATTTCGAAATGATGTATTACGCTGGATTGAAGCAGACAGGAATCAACCTCAATATTGGTATTCCAGCATGATTGATTTATATGCATTTCCGAAAGATGATTTGAGTCCCTACAAAGTGGATATTCAATCAATTGACAACCCATATCAAAAAATCAGCAAACTCGAAACTGCAATTGCCCAGGATATTAATCACCCTAAATTTATCCCATATGTTCAATTACATGAGTTTGAAACTTTTGTATTAGTTAATCCTGACAAACTTATTACAATGTATCCGAATGGGTTAACTGGAATAAATCGTTTGAAAAGAGACATAAAAGACATGAGGCCAGAGGAAATAGACGAATCTCCGGAGACTGCTCCTTCAAAAAGAATTATAAAGCACATTCCTGATTATGAAGGACAAAAAGCTCAGGTAGGGCCTCTTGTAGCCGAAGAAATTGGTTTAACCGCGTTACGTCTTAAATGTCCTCATTTTAATGATTGGATAACAAAGCTTGAAAATATAACTTAAAGCTCAATCATTCCCAATATTACCAAGCATTGGAACAAAGCGAAAAGCACCATGCTGTTCGTGTATGATTTCACCGTTTAGCTTTTTGATGATACGCAACATATCCTGTTGGTCGCCGGCACCCAGAGGAATAACCATAATCCCGCCCGGCTTAAGCTGATCAAGCAAGGGCTGTGGAATCTCGGGGGCTGCTGCCGTAATCAAAATCCTGTCGAATGGCGCATAGGCCGGCAAACCATCATTGCCATCTCCCAGAAACAAATTAAGTTTATAAGGCAAGTGTTGCTGCACAAAGGCTTTGGTTTTTATAAAGAGTTTTCGTTGCCTTTCAATACTGTACACCTTGGCTCCCATCTCTGCAAGCACACTCGCCTGATAAGCCGAACCCGTGCCGATTTCAAGAACTTTAAGCCCTTTTTTGATTGTTAAAAGCTGTGTTTGAAAAGCAACAGTATAGGGCTGCGAAATGGTTTGCCCTGATCCGATCGGAAAAGGTTTGTCCTGATAAGCAAATTCCAAAAAGGAAGAATCCAAAAAGATATGTCTTGGTATCTTATCCATAGCACGCAGCACTGCCTCATCAGAGATTTGCTTTTGCCGTAAGCTTTCGATCAGTTGTTTTCTTAGCCCTTTATGTCGGTAGGTATCCTGCATAATATTTCATCAGCAATTTAGAGTGAATCTAAGGTTGAACAGGCGAAATTAGGAATAAGCACTCGACAAAAAAAGTTACTTTTGCGCAAAAGTATCGCTTATGTTGAAAATAGGGGTTCTGGGAGCCGGCCATTTAGGCAAAATACATTTAAAATGCATCCAACAAATACCTGAATATGAACTGATAGGGTTTTACGATTCGGATGTTGCCAACGCACAAAAAGTTGCAGAAGATTTTAATCTGAAAGCCTTTGATTCTATCGAATCACTGATAGATGCTACTGATGTGGTAGATATTGTTACACCCACCGTATCGCATTTCAGCTGTGCTGCCCAATCCTTGAAAAAATCGCGGCATGTCTTTATCGAAAAGCCTGTTGTAGCCACTCCTGAAGAGGCCAACGAGCTGATCGCGCTGGCTCGTAAGGCAAAGGTAAAAGTGCAGGTTGGTCATGTTGAACGCTTCAACCCGGCATTTCTTGCGGTTCAAAACAGCCTCAACAACCCCTTGTTTATTGAGGCTCATCGCCTGGCGCAATTCAATCCGAGAGGAACCGATGTGCCAGTGATTCTGGATTTGATGGTGCACGACATCGATATCGTTTTGAGCTCGATCCGTTCAAAAGTGAAAAGCATCAGTGCCAGTGGTGTAGCAGTTGTGAGCGACACTCCTGATATCACCAATGCTCGTATTACCTTCGAAAATGGTGCTGTTGCGAATCTTACGGCCAGCCGTATCTCACTCAAAAACATGCGTAAGGCACGCTTTTTTCAAAAAGATGCCTATATCACCGTTGATTTTCTCGAAAAGCAAAGCGAGATTGTTCGCATGAAAAGTATCAGCAAAGAGCCTGACGACCCAATGGCTATGGTGATTGATCTGGGCGAAGGCAAGGGTTCGAAACAAATTTCGTTTGAGAAACCCGAAATTGGTCCGGTGAATGCCATTAAAATGGAACTTGAAAAGTTTTATGAAGCCATCATAAACGATAAAACACCTGCTGTAAGTATCGAAGACGGTGTGGAAGTTCTCAGGCTGGCATATCAAATACTGGATGAGGTGAACAAAAACGTCAGTCAGATCAAATAATTGTTGCAATCGTGTGCAATAAGGCAATCAGGCAATTCGTTAAGATGTCGAATAAGGTGAACCAAAATTTTATGCAGGGGATTTTACGCAGCACAGTATATTTGTTAGTATTGACAGGATTAGGATTTGTTTCGTGCAACAAGTTCGAAGGAGATCAGACCGTTCCGGCCTATCTGCGTGTGGATACCGTAAAACTTGAGACTGATTATTTTACGCAGGGAAGCAACACACATAATATCACTGATGTTTGGGTTTATGTAAACGATCAGCTTATTGGAGCATTTGAGTTGCCGGCTGTTATTCCGGTTTTAGCCCGAGGCGAACAAAAACTGGAGATCAGGCCAGGCATCAAACTCAATGGCATAGGCAGCACCCGAACACCCTACCCCTTCTATCAGCCTTATCTCATAAACGATTTCAACTTTGTGGAAGACAGCGTTATAAAGGTTAATCCAATGACTTCCTACTACAGCACAGCAAAATTTGCCTGGATCGAAGATTTTGAAAATGCCAGTATCTCGCTCGAAAAGACAAGTCAAAGTGATACAGCCATTTACAAAACCAGTCCGATAAACAGTCCCGAGGCCTGGTTGTCAGAACACTCGTCCTACTCTGGTGAGATTAATCTGGACGAACAACGAAAACAGTTTAAAATCGCTTCATTCAATGCATTTATCCTTCCGGGGAGTGGCAGTCCTGTTTTGCTCGAGCTTGACTACAAATGTACCCACTCTTTTGGGGTAGGATTATTTGCTGAAATGGATGGTACAATTGTTGACTTACCACTGGTTGTTGTGAACAAAAGCGAAAAATGGAACAAGATTTACATCAACATCGGCCCGAATATCAGTGCCTATTCAAACGCCTCCAATTTTAAAGTTTATTTCGAATCCAGTATCTCAGAAGGTACAGCAAGGTTTTACCTGGATAACGTTAAATTAATCTATCGAAATAATTCCTGATGAATAGAAAATTACAAGTCACAAAATATTTAATCCTCGACTGGCTGGCAGCAGTATTGGCCTGGGCATTATTCTATTTTTTCAGGAAACAGTCCGAGGATCCAAGCTTTCATGAATATTTTGAGGTAATCTTTGATGATCCCAATTTTTGGTATGGTATCATCTTCATTCCGATGGGCTGGCTGTTTCTGTACACCATTATGGGTACGTATCGCCATATCTACCGCAAAGCCAGGTTAAAGGAGTTAGGACAGACATTCATCATTACCCTGATTGGCGTTACAGTGATCTTTTTTGTGGCCATACTGGACGATGTGATTATAACTTATAAATCTTATTATCAATCATTTTCAGTACTTTTCGTTCTGCATTTCCTGTTTACTTATGCAGGTAGGCTTACACTTACTTTTGTTACGGTACGAAAGATTCACCGCAAAGAAATTGGCTTCAACACGGTAATAGTCGGGAGCAATGGAAATGCCCTGGCGATATACAAAGAGATAGAAAATCAGGAGCGGTCGGCAGGTAATATTTTTGTAGGTTTTGTTAGTGTTTACGACAAAGATGATTATAAGATCGGGGAATATTTGCCACGTCTTGGCTCTTACAAAGACATCAAAAAAATTGTTGAGTCGCATCAGGTGGAAGAAGTGATCATCGCCATTGAACGCTCCGAAACAGACACCATTGACAATATCATTGCTTTGTTGGAAGACACACCGGCTGTGATCAAGATTATCCCGATCATGCAGGATATACTGTTTGGATCGGTCAAGCTTTCAGGTATCTGGCATGCTCCGCTCATTCAGATTTCACCCGATTTAATGCCGGCCTGGCAGCAATCTGTAAAAAGACTGATTGATGTGGTGATTTCCATTATTGCCATGATTTTGCTGATTCCGCTCTATGTTTTTACGGCTCTTGGGGTGATCTTGTCTTCCAGAGGACCGATACTCTATTCGCAGGAACGTATCGGCCTGAGAGGACGACCTTTTAAAATGCACAAATTCAGGAGTATGTATTCTGATGCTGAGAAAACCGGACCACAACTATCAAGCGAAGATGACCCGCGTATTACCCCCTTCGGTAAATTCATCCGAAAGGTGAGACTGGATGAAATCCCTCAGTTTTATACGGTGTTGAAAGGCGATATGTCTTTGGTTGGCCCACGTCCAGAGCGTCAGTACTATATTGATCAGATAGTGAAACGGGCACCGCATTATCGATTACTTTTAAAAGTAAAGCCCGGCATAACAAGCTGGGGTCAGGTAAAATACGGCTATGCCTCCAATGTGGATGAAATGATCGAACGACTGAAATACGACATACTTTATATTGAAAATATGAGCCTGGCAATGGATGTTAAGATATTGATTTATACCGTTTTGATCGTGCTTCAGGGACGCGGAAAATAAATCACAACTGCCCACGCTCTATCAGTGTAACAATGGTTTCAATTAATTCATCTTCACCTTCAGGATCGTAGTCCGATTTTAAATTATACCCCCATATCCGGGCGAAACCCTGATAAAAAAAGGCTGTGAAACCACCCCGCAGTTCTTTCACCAGATTATATGAAGTATTTCCGGTTTCGCGATCAATGAGTTTTAAAAGAATCTTGCCTTGCGTAAAGGTGAGGTTGCGCAGGTCGCCACCAAACTCTTCATTAAGCTCCTTTTCGGCCTTACGCATGATACGTCTCCGTTCGCGATCGTTTTTGGCATTTACGAGTTGCTTGTCGTACTCCCGCAATTTGATACCCGCCAGCTTGGCGTATGGATAAGCCTTTTTTACGTGGTAAATCAGGCGTTCAACTTTTCTGATATCTCTGCGGCTGTCGAACAGGCGAAGGGCATACACATTAACCTCAGGAAGCGTCATAATAAGTGTGGTATCGCCATGCTCTATCTTGGCTAAAACCACCAACGTATCAGTAAGATCCGTTGTATCAGCAATTGGTTGCGACCACACTGATGCCCGAACCAGCAAAACAAAAAGTATTGAAATGAATGAAACACGCATCATGCTGCGCTTTAAAGCAAGTTCTGTGCCAAAACTACAGCGTTTCAGGCAACTTTTAATTTGGATAATCCGGCCTTGTTGAATTTCTTCTCTGCGTATTCTCTGTTTACCACCAGTTTCCTCACCGATTTTTTCGAGGGAAGCTCAAACATATCATCGGTAAGGATTGCTTCAAGGATCGATCGCAAACCACGGGCACCCAACTTGAATTCAATGGATTTTTCGACCACAAAATCAAGCACCTCAGTTTCTATGGTCAGCTGAATGCCATCCATCTCAAATAACTTGGCAAACTGCTTGATGAGCGCATTTTTCGGATCGGTCAAAATCCTTTTGAGGGTTTCCGCATCCAACGGATTGAGGTAGGTTAAAATTGGCAAACGACCTACTATCTCAGGGATCAGCCCGAACTTTTTAAGATCGGCGGGCGAAACGTACTGCAAGAGATTCTGTTTGTCCACCTGAATCTTCTTGTCGCTTCCATAACCAATCACATTGGTTCGGGTTCGGGCAGCGATAATCCGTTCTATACCATCAAAGGCTCCTCCGGCTACAAAAAGGATATTACTGGTGTTCACTTGAATCATCTTTTGCTCAGGATGCTTGCGACCTCCCTGCGGTGGCACATTCACTATCGTTCCTTCGAGCAGCTTGAGCAGTGCCTGCTGCACCCCCTCGCCCGACACATCGCGCGTAATACTGGGATTATCACTTTTCCGGGCAATCTTATCCAGCTCATCGATAAAAACAATCCCTTTTTCGGCAGCAGCCACATCAAAGTCGGCAGCCTGCAACAGGCGCGAAAGTATGCTTTCCACATCCTCGCCCACATAGCCTGCTTCGGTGAGTACGGTAGCATCTGCAATGGCAAAAGGAACATGCAGCATACGGGCAATGGTACGTGCCAGCAAAGTTTTGCCGGTTCCGGTTTCGCCAACCAGGATGATGTTTGACTTTTCTATCTCCACATCATCTTTTGTAACAGGCTGTCCTATTCTTTTGTAATGGTTATAAACAGCTACGGCAAGCACCCTTTTGGCTTCATCCTGGCCGATGACGTATTGGTCGAGAAAATTTTTGATATCAAGTGGTTTGAGCACCTTAAAATCAGGGATATTCTGGTGACTTACAGTATGTTGTAGTTCTTCCTTAAGTATTAGTTGAGCCTGTTCGATGCATTGATCGCAGATATGAGCTTCCATGCCTGAAATCAAGAGTGCGGTCTCTTTCCTGGGTTTACCACAAAATGAACAATAATCACCTTTTTTCGCCATAACCTTACACTTTGTTTTTTATCAGAACTTCGTCAATCATGCCATAATCTCTGGCTTCTTCTGCCGTCATCCAGTAGTCGCGATCAGAATCTTTCCAGATCTTCTTATAATTTTGACCACTATGCTTGGCAATGATTTCGTAAAGTTCCTTTTTGAGTTTCTGTATCTCGCGGGCAGTAATTTCGATATCAGAAGCCTGACCTTGTGCGCCTCCCATGGGCTGGTGGATAAGCACTCTGGAATGCTTTAATGCTGTGCGTTTTCCCGAAGCTCCGGCACAAAGCAAAACAGCACCCATCGATGCTGCCATTCCGGTGCAAATGGTTGCTACATCGGGATTGATATACTGCATGGTATCATAAATGCCCAGTCCGGCATAAACTGATCCGCCGGGTGTGTTCAGGTAAATCTGAATATCACGTTTTGAATCGACCGATTCGAGAAAAAGCAATTGGGCCTGAATGATATTGGCCACATAATCATCCACCGGTACACCCAAAAAAATGATGCGGTCCATCATCAGTCGCGAAAAAACATCCATCGTTGCGATATTGAGCTGACGCTCTTCGATGATGGTGGGTGAAATATAATTTTGTACTGTTGAAGTATATTTTTCCAATCCGAGACTATTGATACCCAGATGTTTGGTTGCATATTTTTGAAATTCGTTATTCATCTGCTGTTTCATTTTTATTGTTATTCTCTTCGTTAACTTTAACTACAAAATCAGTGTATGTCATTGTTTCTTCCTGCAAGGTCATTTGCTCTTTGAGGTAGGCAGCCAGTTTTTGTTCAAATAATTCATTGTGCAGCCGTTGATGTTCCTCTTTATTTTCGAGCAGACTATCCACCACGCCCTCCATTCTTTTGCCCATCTCCTCATCCATATTTCCCAGTCCCAGGTTGGCAAAAAGATACGACTTCATGCGTTCGCGAACCTCTGCCTCTTTCACATTCAGATTTTCGTTATTCTTAAGCAATTCAGCCTCAATAATTTGCCATTTAATGCTATTGGCATACTTAGTGCCATATTCAGCTTCAACGGTTTCCTGATTAAGCTTGCCTTCTGAATTGTAAACCAGCCAACGTTTCAGAAAATCATCCGGTAGCGGAGCATCGAAGGTTTCGATCAATTGATCCACTGCTTTTGTAAAGAAATAGCGATCTGATTCATCCTCGTAACGTTTCTCCATTTCTGCTTTAATCTTTTCACGAAACGCCCGTTCGTCAGCAATTTCAGCTCCCGGGAATATCTTTTCAAACAACTCCTCATTCAGTTCTGCTTTTTCTTCATGGATCACCTCATCAATGATCATATTGAAATCAACTGTAGCAATATCTTTTTGATCTTCGTTGAGTTCCAGAATTTTAGCCGCGGCTTCGTCACTCTCAAGGGCTTTTGCAAAATTAAAGATAAACTCAGCACCTACTTCCTTGCCAATCAGCTGCTCACGTGCTTCTGCCGACTTGATCTGATCCATATGAAAGGTAAGCTCCTTGCCAAAACCATCTTCAATTTCCTCTCCTTTGTCGTCTGCTTCGGACAGCACAACGTTGACGCGATCATCGGCACCAATGGTATCGGGCTGAGTAATAATAGGATTACCTTCTAAAATATTATCGATGGTTTTTTGGACATCCTCAGCTGTCGCCTCAATGCGAATATAATTTGCCACTTTATCCTGGAGGTTCAGTTCAAATGCCGGCATCAGGGCAAGCTCAAAGTCAAAGTTGAATTGTTCTCGCTGATCGAGATCGTCAAAGTTATCAGGTTCTGTTAAAGGCATGGGATAACCCAACACCGGTAATTTATTCTCAACGATATAGTTATTCAGGCTATCCGAAACCAGCTGATTCACTTTTTCGGCTAGTATTGCCTTGCCATACATCTTCTTGATCAGCCCAAAAGGCACTTTTCCGGGTCTGAATCCGGGCATGGAAGCTTTTCGCTGATAGGATTTCAATGAATCATTGACTTCTTTTTCGTAATCATTTTTATCGATACTGATCTGGATTTTTGTCGTTAAGTCGGTCAGTGCTTCCTGTGCAATATTCATAAGGTTCGGATTAAATTATGGCTTTTTAAAATTTGACCAATCAACATAACTGGTAAGCCTGCGGTTTAACATAAACAAACACGAAAACCTTCACCCAAAGCACCTCAAAACTTCTTCTTGCTATTAAATTAAATCCGGGTAATCCAGGTTTTCGCTACTAATCTTTCAATGTGCGGATGAAGGGACTCGAACCCCCACGCCTTTCGGCACCAGATCCTAAGTCTGGCGCGGCTACCAATTACGCCACATCCGCATGGTAAGCTTTTGCTTCTTTTTTGCGGCTGCAAATATACGATACTTTTTTCAGACTGCACCGAGATAGCTGTCAATCACATTTTTTTTCTGCTTATCAGCAACCAAAGCACAGCCTGTAAACTAAAATGGGTAATTTTGCGTTCTAGGATTGCAAATAAGGATTACTTGATGTTACAATATTTCAAGGCTTTCACAAAGGTGAAGCTCACTTTAGCCGTATTACTTTTTTTATCCATAGAGATAAATGCTCAGGAATCTCCCGGAATTACGCAGGGAAATTTTGGAGGTTCAGCCATGGCACGGATTAATCCGGCCAATATGCTGCAAAGCAAGCTATACCTTGATGTTCATCTGGTGAGTGTGGGTGCTTTTGGTCAAAATAATTTTGCTTATATCCCACACCGCGATTTTAATTTATATCCACTGGTCAAAAACGAGGAACAGCTGCCAACTTACCCATTGACAGATGGTAATTTTATGTATTACGACAATACACGAAACAAATCAGGAAGTGCCATAACCAACAATTATGGGCTGGCAGGCTTTTTGCAGACCGGCGATCATGCTTTTGCCTTTCATACCGCTGTCAGGGCTTACAATAGCTTCGACAGGATACCCTACGAAATACCTGTACTTGGAGTGCAATCGCTGGGCTACATTCCTTTGCAAAACATTCGTTTTGAAGATCACGATTTTGACGTGGCTTCGCTGGCCTGGGGCGAGATAGGACTGAGCTATGCCTATGCTTTTTCAAAATATTCGAACAGGCATTGGGCAGCCGGAATCACTGCAAAGTACCTGCTTGGTTATGGAGGTGCCTTCGCCAGTATCGACAAGCTTGATTATATGGTTTTGGACAGGAAAACAATAAACATTTTCGACCTCAATGCCGACTTCGGTTTTGCCCTGCCTGTTGATTACAACACCAACGACTTTCCGGATGGCGGCTCCACCTTTAAAGGCCGGGGCATCGGTTTTGATTTAGGCTTAACCTACACCATAAAAAAAGAAGGCTATCAAAAATTTAACAACCAGCGAATCTGCGAACAAAGCTACAAAGACTATTTCTGGCGCTTTGGGATTTCGATCCTTGATTTGGGTGTAGTAAGTTTTAAGAACAGTGCCCAGCTCCATCATTTCCGTGAGGTGAACACCGTTTGGGAAAATATGGATGAGCTCGGATATTCCAATCTGAACGACCTGATGGACACGCTTAGTTTTCAGCTAATGGGAGATGCAGGTGCTTCTTATGCCGGAGATAAATTCAGCATCGGGCTGCCCACGGCACTGAGCGTTCAGATTGACTACCACTACAACAAAAACTGGTACTTTAATGCCATGGTGATTCACCCGCTAAAAATTTCGAAGTACAGCGTTCGCCGGCCGGCACAGATAGCACTGACGCCTCGTTATGAGACCGATTGGTTCGACTTTATGCTGCCCCTGAGCCTGTATGAATATCGCATCCCCAGAATTGGTGCTGCTGTGCGATTAGGTTTCTTTACCATTGGCACCGAACGACTGGGAACTCTCTTTGGTGTTTCCGATCTTAACGGCCTGGATATTTATGCCAGTATCAAATTCAACTTTAGAAAAGGCGTTTGTCTGGGCAACAGAGATACGGGTGCCTGCTACAATGCCGACAACTACAAGCCGCGTAAAAATAAATTTCTGGGAATTTTTTGATCAGAGCTTTTTCACATCCAGTGCCTCACGCAAGGCATTGCCAACCAGCATAAAAGCCAAAACCAAAAGCATGATTGCAATGCCAGGTAAAATAGCCAGGTAAGCTGCATCCAGAATGATAAAAGCATAATTTTCTTTAATCATACTACCCCACGAAGGCGTGGGAGGCTGCACCCCCAGCCCTAAAAAACTCAATCCGGCTTCTATCAGGATGGCAGAGGCGAAGTTTGCCGCTGATATCACAATCACCGGGCTGATTACATTAGGCAGGATATGCCGGATGATGATCCGTACATTATTAAAGCCTAAGGCCCTTGCAGCATCAACAAAATACGACTCACGTACACTCAAAATTTGTCCCCGCACCACACGCGTCACCTCAACCCACATGGTGAGGCCAACGGCAACAAACACCTGCCAAAATCCTTTCCCGAGTGCAAAGGTAATGGCAATAACCATCAGCAACGTTGGCAAAGACCACACCACATTTACCAGCCACATCACAAAATCATCCGTTTTACCCCCAAAGAAACCACCCAAACTTCCAAGTGTGATCCCTACGACAAGGCTGATCAACACTGCGATAAAACCAACCGACAAACTGATGCGTGCCCCAAGTACAAGCCGGCTTAACATATCACGCCCAAACTGATCTGTACCCAGCAGAAACCGTTTTTTAACAACATAATGTTTTCGCAATGATTCAATTGCTTCATCCTGAGGCTGCGCCGCCAGCCTGAACTGACTCAAAGGATAAGTAAGGGTCAGCTGGCCGGTTCTTTCGGGATCAAAGAGTTTAAGGTAAACGCTATCCTGTTGTATCCATAAAGAATCAAAGGGAACGTAAAAAGCGGTATCCGGCCGGCCTGATAGTAAAGTCGCAAACAAAGATTTCTTTCTGGCAGGCATTTCTTTGGATACAAGCAGAAAATCCGCTTCAAATCCGGGTTTTTGTGTGGTGATCTCCAGAATTTGTCTGTTGGCATGAGTGCTCTTGTCCGGAATCAACCAATAAGCAAACAAAGCGATTGCTGCCATAAAAAGGATCAGCCACAAAGCAAAATAACCAGCCTTGTGTTTCTTAAATCTTTTCCAGGTGATTCTGGCTGGTGATTCGATGGCGGATACCCTTTTTCTTGTAAACATTCGTGTGGCTTTGAAGCGCAAATGTAAGAGAATTACGGCTTCGGTTCAATGTTGTACACTTAGGGTATCACAGCTTCGAAATAATATAGCCCTTCGATCACAGAAAATACCTGAATTTTTCCTGAACCATATTTTATTTTTGAAAATGATTGTATATTTGCAGCCTCAAAATGGTGGTCGTAGCTCAGTTGGTTAGAGCATCAGATTGTGGTTCTGAGGGTCGCGGGTTCGAATCCCGTCTTCCACCCCAAAAGTGATAATCCAAAAGGTTGTCACTTTTTTTGTTGGCTAACATATATCGGAGCAAGCTATTTTTTATTGATGATCAATGCTCCTATCACTCCCGGAACCCAGCCGGCCAGGGTAAGCAAAATCACTATCACTACGCTCCCACATCCCTTGTCAATGACAGCCAGCGGTGGAAAAAGGATACACAACAACACTCTCCAGATCGACATTTCAAATGTATTTTAGTAACACCATCAAAATAATTCTTCTTCAAAAGCCAGAAATCAATGTCTGCTGCCTTCGCTGATCAAAGGAATATGTCTGGCTCTGGCAACAAAAATAATCTTTTTGTGAATATGGATTTCAGCCAAAGATTATTTATCATCCTTCAGATTTTTTAGTCAGTTGCCGGCAATTTCCTCACTTTTAAACCCAATCTTCTCCAATCTATGTCGGTAAATAATACTAAGGATCCAAATGATAACCAACACCATCAATATGACAGCTTTTTGCAGATTCAAGTCTGTGAAAAAGTTATTCAGCGAATGAAATGCAGCAACAGCCAATAAAGAATTTGTTTTGTCGGCCACCAAACCAATTCCCCAACTCCCAAACAATAAGATGAAAAAGAAAATAAGACTGGACTGGTTCGGCTCAAAATTCAAATGCCAGACAAACCACAAAACAGTTATGATCAATAGGCTGATAAACCTGGGTAATGGTGCTAATAATTGCTGCAAAAAACCTCGCCAGCCAATTTCTTCCAACAAGCCATAGATTAAGATCGTAAAAATTGCAATGACCGGAAAGGTTCCCTTGGTAAACCATGCCACAAGGCCAATTAAAAATGCAGGGAACAACCAATAAACTGACAAGGGAACAAGCAGCTTTTCAAAATTGCCTTTTAAACTCATTTTCATCTTAATACGAAACACTTTGAGGGCAACAAAGGCACCCAGGGCAGGTCCTGCACCCTGCAGGATTATTACGACAAAGTTGTTGGAAACTCCCGACAATAA
>JAQVGO010000074.1:13833-15149 GCA_028696715.1 Bacteroidales bacterium | reverse complement strand
TTTCCGAAAAACCATAACCACCAATAATGTAAAGCGTGTCCTGTTCCTGATGAAAATTCATATTGGTCGATTGCAATTGCTCTCTGATACTGGCAGGCAAAGCATCAACTGAGGATGACCAAAATTGGGTGCTGGCAATATCTAGCACATACATTACAGTATTGTTTTCAGAGGCTGGAAATGCATTAAAGGGCTGCCTGGCATGAAGTCCGTCCTTGCGGCCTCCGATGATTAACCATTTTCCTTGGTGCTGTGCAAAAGCGTAGGAGTGTATTCCCGGAAATTCAGGAACAGAAACAGGCACAAGCGAAATTTCATAGTTAAAATTACTCTGGCCGGATAAATTTAATCCAAGGAAAAGTAGTAAAAGCATCGTTAATTTTTTGCTAAACTTCATATTTGCAGGTGTTAATGCGCTTTGGTAACGGGTGGAGCTGCCACTTTTTCCATTTCGTAAGAATTGACAAGGTAATTAGCTCTTAAACCTGACCAGCTCATTGTATTTCCATCTGTAGCAATATTCCAGCATTCATAGGCTTGTCCGGTGCCTCCACTTATCAGGTCGTTGCTGTAGTTTGAGGCAAAGAAATCACCATAAAGGAAATAGCGGCCTTCATTGTCAGCTTTCTTAATCCAGTTGCCTAGTTCATCCTGAAAGTAATAATTGTAGTTGCCGTCAGCAAAGTATTCCCAATAATGAAAAGCAGTGTCGGCAGTTCCGGGAGTTGTGCTTTTACCATACCAAACGCCCGTAAACAGGCTACTCAGGTCATTGTTTATTTTGCTGCAAGTATAGGTCTTGTTATCCGGAAAACTTTCGCCATCTATCGTAAATACAGGCACTGAATATTTGAGGGTAGAAGCATCCAGCGAAATAATCTTGAACTCCATATAATAAGCTTTTCCCAAAACATCAGTGCCGTTTATGATTATTCTGTCATCAGTGAGGTTGAAGGTATAATTACTATTTTCTTCCCATCGGAAATTATTTTCATCCAGTTGAAATCCAATGGCATACATCTCTGTTTTGTCTGGTTTTAGTTCAAGCACAAATGTGTCGTCAGTTAAAACAGGCTGATCGTTCACCAAGGTATTGATCCACATGCCAAGTAGAAGTTCGTCAGTTTGGTTTGTTTCATCCTTTTTACAAGCTGATAGCATTAAGATCATCAGGCTGAACAGCCCTACGTTTTTGAGTGTTTTCATTTGAGGTATTGTTATAATTGCTTGATTTTAATGGTGTTATTATACAATAATAAATAAAATATGGATTGATTCTTAAAGAACGATGAAAGGGAGCTTCGTACAGCTATTCA
>JAQVGO010000074.1:0-13733 GCA_028696715.1 Bacteroidales bacterium | reverse complement strand
TTCGTACAGCTATTCAAATGTAGGAATTAATTTGATTGCGACCAGGGATTAATTTTTTTACTAGCAAAGGGTTCCATCATCAGACATCTATAGGTATAGGATGCAATTGTATTTTATTGGACAAATGTGCAAAACTACAAGGATCAAAAATATAGCCAGTAAAATTTGATGTTTTCAGTTTTGTCGAACGAAATTGCAGGCATAGGCACTTTGATAAAACTGAGTGCCGTCAGCACAAATTTCAGTCCCTTGTGTCGTGTCTTTATTTTTCGGAGGTTGATGTCGGGGCTGATCAGATAAACAGGTCTTCGAGTGAAAGCCGGAATGGGATGGCCATCATATTCGCCTGGATTTTCGGTGGCACCTGTCATCCCTTCTGCACCATAACCAAAAGCAATATCGAGCCACGAAGGAAAGCGTGATGTTTCTGGAAGAAAAGATTTGGGATTGACAGCCAGCCAGTAGGTTTGTCCGTTATAATCCTTCAGCAAAGCCTGAAAGCCGTTGGCTCCGAGCAGATCGGGACGATATTGCCTGTAGGTAGTATTGTGATAGGAATATTTAAGGCTGATGCGTTGTTCCTTCCACAAAAGTTGCTGGCTGATAAAAAGTGCTGTTCCGGCAGTATTGGCAATCAGATCACCTGTTGAGGCACCCCATTCAGCCGAAAAACCATCAAAGACTTCCACTGTCATCAAAAAGGCAAAACCAACGGAGCCACCAATCCAAATGGCTTTTTTTTCGGGCAATCCGGCCCAACGAAAAGCATCATAGCCATAGAGACCCACCTGATAAGCTGTGGTAGCATGGCCCACTTTGTCCATCCCAAGCCATTCGTGGTTGTCGTTGATAAAATGAAAATGACTTTGCGGATATCCGTCATACCAAAGAAAGTACAAACCTGTCATACTCAGGGTGTATCCGCCAGCCAGACCATAGCTGAGAGTTTTAATTCGTTTGTCAGAAACATTGTTTTGCCAGGCCAAACTGTCCTGTGCCTGAATTGCTTGTAAACTAAACAACAGAAACAATCCGATCAATATCAGCCTGTTAGCTGAGCCCATCAATAATTGTTTTGGTTTGGGCAATCACCGCATCCAGCTTTTCACGATTTTTGGCTTCTGCAATAAAGCGCAGGTAGGGCTCGGTATTGGAAGGCCTGATGTTAAACCACCAGTCAGCAAATTCCAGCCTCACTCCATCGAAATCCATTCGATTTTCAGGGGGCTCATTTTTTTCAAACCAATCGCAAACTGCTTGTATGGCTTCGGCTTTCTTTTCAATTTTAAAATTGATCTCACCTGAATTGTAGTAGTTACTTATGTTACGAATGAGGTTTGAGAGGGTGAATCCTGCAATTTTGAATCGCGAAAGCATCTCAAGCACGATCAGGGTAGCGAGCAGTGCGCTGTCAGAATAATAAAAATCACGGAAATAATAATGACCTGCCAGCTCACCCCCATACAACCCGTCCATCTCGCGCAGTTTAGCGGCTCCGTAAGCCCGGCCTACACGCCAGGTTTCTACCTGTGTGCCAAACTGATGGAGGTATTCTGCAATAGCTTTTGAGCTGCGGATGTCTTGTAATACTTTTCCTTTTTGTCCTTTTTGTTCAAAAAAGTAATGTCCCATCAGCGCAATAATCAGATCAGGTGAGATAAACTTCCCGTTTTCATCAATAAACATCACCCGATCGGCATCACCATCGAAAATTAGCCCGATGTCGCATTGCCTATTGATCACCATGCTTTTGATCTGCTCCTGGTTGTCAGGGTTTAGCGGGTTGGGATCGTGACCCGGAAAATTGCCATCAGCAAGATCGTTGATGTAAAAAGCATCATTGCCAAGCAATTCTTTGATATATAAACTGGCCATTCCATTGCTGCAATCAACGGCAATGCGAAGATTACCGAAATTACTGAGATAGTTTTTCAGAAAGGCCAGATAGGCAGTATTGAGTTCAATTTGTTGGATAATGCCTTTTTCGCTTTTAGGAATAATTTTTTCGTGCTGTACTTTTTGTTCAACAAGTTGCAGGCCATTGTCGTAACCAACCGGTACTGCATTTTTAGCAGAAACCTTTAAACCATTGTGGCTTTTGGGGTTGTGCGAGGCTGTGATCATCACCGAAGCCGGAAATTTATATTTGGCTGTAGCCCAGTAAACCAGCGGGGTAGTGGTGAATCCGGCATCCGACACATCAGCACCGGCATCAGTAAGACCTTGGCTAAGTGCATCAAACACTTCATCACTTGAGAGCCGACAGTCACGTCCAATCAAAAAGTGCCTGGCATCCAGAACGGCCGGAAGATGAAAGCCGATTTTATAAGCCAACTCTGCATCCCAGTCGGTTCCCCATTCTCCTCTGATGTCGTATGCTTTGAAAGCCTTCATATGTTATTTTCTTATGTTTAGCCGGTCGAGAGCCCGCCTGTAATTTCTTGCATTTTTTTCGTGTTCGCTATTGGTGGCCGCAAAAGCGTGATAGCCGGACAGATCATCCCTGGCACAGAAAAAATAATAGCGATGGTCCTGATAGTTGAGCACAGCATCTATGGATTCGGATGATGGAATAGTGATTGGGCCGGGAGGCAATCCTCCATATTTATAGGTGTTATAGGGCGAATCGATAAGCTTGTGTACTTCGAGCACCCGCCTGATCTCAAAATCGCCTGCTGCAAAAACCAGGGTGGGATCGGCCTGAAGTCGCCAGCCAGCTTTCAATCGGTTGAGATACACTCCGGCAATGGTAGATTTTTCATCATTCATAATGGTTTCGCGTTCAACGATGGCTGCCAATGTGGAGACTTCAACCGGGCTGAGTGGAATGGCTGCGGCCTTTGCTTTGCGGCTTTCGTTCCAGAAACGCTGATATTCCTGAAACATGCGCGACATAAACTCATTGGCGTTGGTGGTCCAGTAGAATTCGTAGCTGTCAGGTATAAAAAGAGCCGGGAGGGTATAAGTATTAAATCCCAGCTGCGCTATATAGGCGGTATCGCTCATCAGCGCAACCAGCTCCAACGAATCGGCTTCAATTTGTCGGGCAATCTTACCGGCAAGTTGTTGGGGAGTTCTAACATTATTAAAGGTAACCATCACAGGGCTTTGGGCACCCGATCGCAAAAGGTTGATCAGCTCGTTGTTGCTCATGCCATCCTCAACCATATACCGGCCAGGCTTCACAAGCTCCGGATAGCTTTTATGGCGTGCCAGCCATTCAAAATTTTTACGATGAATGATGATGCCTTTGCTGTAGAGCGTATCTAATACAGTTTGGTAACCGGCCCCTGTTGGGATATAGACAGCAGTTTGCTGCTTCTGAACCCAAACATTTGGACTAAAGATGACCTGATAAAGCAAATAAGCAGCCCCCATCCCGATAAGAATCAGCATTGCTAACAGCCAAAAAATCATTCTGCGCCATTTGCTTCTTCTTCTTGATCTGCCGCTGCCGTATTTATAATGATAATAACTCATTGCCCAATAAATTGAAACCTTCGGTCAGGATTAATTTTCTGAAATTCATATTGCCCCATAAAGCCTTTTGGTGTTTTGAGCCAGGCTTTACGCAAGCCGCACTGGGTGTAACCGGCTTTCAAAAACAATTGCAGGCTGGCTTGGTTGTCTTCTCCTATCAGGCAGTAAATCTGATTCAGGTGTAAGCGCCCAAAAATATATTGTTCGCTGAGTTTGAGTGCGTTGATGGCAATATTTTTTCCTCTGAACTCGGAAGCGATAAGAATGCCAATTCCGATGCGTTCGTGAAATGGATCAAAGTCATAGTAATCAATACATCCTGCAGCCTGATTGCTTTCCTGTAGCTCAATCATGATTCTGAGCTGTTTTTGGCTGTAAAGGTCAGTATTGTTGATCAAGAACTGTTCAATCTGATACATTGAATAAGGCATGATTGTATCACTAACACGCCAGATCTGCATATCATTCTCCCACTGATAGATCAATGCTGCATCTGATGGTTCAGCTGCCCTGAGTTTTAAAATATCATCCTGAATAAACATATCATTCTTTTCGCGCCACTAAGATACAAAGATTAGGGAAACGATGGGTATATAAAGAAATTAGTAGCTTATATCAACTACTTAAATATTGATTTGATTGGCCTTAAATCTTTTCCGGTAAATGAATATTCCCTTCAAATACAAATTGAACCGGCCCTCGCAGGAAAATCTGCTTAAATCCATGCTCATCCCTGATCAGATTAACCTGCAACTCGCCTCCTTTTGTATTGATCACAAAATGCTCGCGACCAGTTTTTAGAGAAGCGGATATGGCAGCTGCCGTTACCCCTGTTCCGCATGAAAGTGTTTCGGCCTCCACACCCCGCTCAAAGGTTCGCAGCCCGAGCTGATTGTCATTCATATATTGTAAAAAATTGACATTGACACCTTTTTTGGAAATGTTTTTGTCGTGTCTGATCGTGGCTCCGAGATTTGCAACATCCAAAGCTGACAAATTGTCAACCTCAGTTACATAATGAGGCGAACCTGTGTCAACAAGCAGATATTTATCGGTTTGGGTGTAACTTGTCACATCCTGCATACTAATTCTTATATCAAACTGTTGTTGGTGTTCCAAGATGATGGTTCCCTGGTGCAGGCCGTCAACAGCCTCAAAGTTCAGCTGTTTCTTGCTGCGGTCGTGCATATACCAACAGGCCACAGCCACCCGGCTTCCGTTGCCACACAGGCTGCCTTCGTTGCCATCTGCATTGTAATAGCTTATCCTGAAGTCGTACTTTTTCGATTGAGATAGAATGATCAGCCCATCGGCACCAATGCCCAAATGGCGGTTGCACAACCATGCAATTATATCCGGATTCGGTTTTATCATTCCCTCTTGTATTACAATAAAGTCGTTTCCGGCTCCGTGAAACTTTTGAAAAGGAATATGTCGTGCGGGTTTCATCGCTTTTGTCTCAGTGTTAAATCTTCTTAACTAAATATTTAGTGGTGTGAAATTTGTGGTAAAAGTAACAAAATTAAAAACGAAAGGTCTTAACATCAATTAACAGTGAAAACTAAACTTTTAAGGCCGGTCTGGCGTTTTAACCAGAAAAGAATTGGTGACTGGAATTAAAAAAAATTAACGTCATGAAGAAGAATAAAAATCAAATCGCACGGAACATCGGTTTTTTGGCCGCAGGAGCTGTTTTAATGGCTGGTATCATCGGAATCACCCAAAGTAATAAGCGGGAGCAGGGTATTTTTGATGAAAGCAGTATCGAGCGTCTGTCTGTCCAGCCTGATCGTGTTCAACCCCGCACAGCTTCTTTTGTTTCACTTCCGCAGGATATCGACTTTGTAGATGCTGCCGAAAAAACTGTGAACTCTGTAGTACACATCCGTACGGAAATTATTCGGCGCAGTGCCAGCTATGATGATTTCTTTGGTTCTTTGCGTGATTATATTTATGGAAACCCACATGCTACGCCAAGCAGAAGAAGTTTGGTTGGTTTTGGATCTGGTGTGGTACTTTCGGCTGATGGCTACATAGTTACTAATAATCATGTGGTAGAGGGTGCTGATAAAATTGAGGTAACTTTTAATGACAAACGCAAGATGAATGCCACTATAATTGGCACGGATCCAAGTACTGACCTGGCACTTATCAAAGTGGATGCTGACCAGCTGGAGTTTCTGGAGTTCGGAAATTCGGACGATGTTAAAATAGGAGAGTGGGTTTTGGCTGTAGGAAATCCGTTTAATCTTACTTCGACCGTTACAGCAGGAATTGTTAGTGCCAAAGCACGAAACATTAATATTCTTGGAAACCGTTCCTCTATCGAATCCTTTATCCAGACCGATGCTGTAATCAACCGCGGAAATAGTGGTGGAGCCTTGGTTAATAATCAGGGTGAACTGATCGGGATAAATGCTGCTATAGCTTCTCATACAGGGGTTTACGAAGGATATAGCTTTGCTATTCCTGCTAATATTGTACGCAAGGTGGTAGATGATTTAATTCGTTATGGTGAACCGCAACGGGCATATATCGGTGTGGAAATCAGGGAAATGACATCCGAGCTTGCTGACGAACTGGATATGGAAGCAATAAAAGGTGTTTATGTAGCCGGAACAATGGAAAATGGCGGAGCGGCAGAAGCAGGTATTGAAGCCGGAGATGTGATCATGGATGTAGATGATGTGGAAGTGAATACTCTATCGCAACTGCTCGAAGTTGTAGGCCAACACCGCCCCGGTGATGAGGTGGAAGTAACCATCTTCAGGAAGGGAAAATTATACGACTATGATGTTTTATTAAAAAATCAGGATGGTACCACCGAAGTGAAAAAGCGTGAAGAAGTTTTCTTTAGTGAAGCACTGGGTGTGAGTCTGGAACGTATCGGGTCTTCCGATAAGAATAAATTAGGCATCAACAGTGGTCTAAAAGTAACTAATGTTGAAGATGGGATTATGCGCAGAGGCGGAATAAGCAAGGGTTTCATAATTACCCGCATCAATGGAAACCTTGTTGATGACGATGCCTCATTAAAACAAGCACTGAAAAACAAAAGGGGCAATACAACGCACATTGAAGGTATGTATCCTAACGGAATGAAAATAAGTTTTGAGTTTTTTGATTAATTTAGAATAATTTTAAATAAATTGCGTTCGAAAAGTGGGAGGACTTGGATACCTCCCTTTTCGGCATGATATTGGTAACTTCTGGTTGCCAATATGTCTGGTTCGGAAAAAAAAGCGAACCAAAATCATTTTAAGTTGTTATAGCTATTACACTAAGAAAGGAAAAACCATGAGGCAATTAAAGATCACAAAATCAATCACGAACCGTGAAACAGCCTCGTTGGATAAGTACCTCCAGGACATCGGCAAAGAGGATATGATCACTGCCGATCAAGAGGTTGAGTTGGCTCGTAAGATCAGAACGGGCGATCAAAAGGCACTCGAAAGGATGGTTAATGCCAATTTGAGGTTTGTTGTTTCTGTCGCAAAACAGTATCAGAATCAAGGACTTAGCTTGCCCGACCTGATCAATGAAGGAAACCTGGGACTGATCAAAGCCGCTCGCAGATTTGATGAGACAAGAGGGTTTAAGTTTATCTCTTATGCGGTTTGGTGGATACGTCAATCCATACTTCAGGCACTGGCAGAGCAGTCGCGTATCATTCGTTTGCCGCTTAATCAGGTTGGCTCTTTGAATAAGGTGCGTAAGGCTTCCTCGCGTCTTGAGCAGGAGTTTGAACGTCAGCCTTCCACAGACGAAATCGCTGAAAAGCTTGATCTGCCTGAACATAAGATTGATTCGGTGCTCAAAATTTCAACCCGATACATCTCAACTGATGCGCCACTAAAGGAAGACGAGGATATGATGTTCCTGGATTCGTACATCCCGGATGATGCGATGGATACTGATGAGCCACTGATGCAGGAATCACTTGGAAGAGAAATTCAGCGTTCGCTTGCCACACTAAGCGAAAAAGAAAGGGAAGTGCTTAATATGTATTATGGAATCGGCATGAGTCACGGTTTTACACTGGAAGAAATCGGAGCAAAATTTGATCTCACACGCGAAAGGGTGCGGCAGATTAAGGAAAAAGCAATCCGACGGCTTAAACACACTGCCCGTAGCCGCTTATTAAAAGCTTATCTGGGCCAATAGATCTAAATAAAACCTGCAATTTAATTTTTGCGGGTTTTTTTATGCAGGTTTCCGCAAACGTTTGCATTATATTCTTGTATATTTGCAGCGAAAAGCTAAACGCCTGCCCCCTGATTGAAGGTTTTTGGTTCGTTATTGCTTTGAGTGCAGGATTAAATGCTTGGAAGCAAACCATTTATTGATTATAAACAACAGTAAATTAGTTAAACAACTCTTCATAATAATATTCTAAAACTAAGCTCATGGAAAAATTCAATTCCTCTCTCCGGTCGTGGATTGACAACGAAAAAGCTGCTACTGATTTTATCGGCGTAGTGAGTAAACTCTGGTTCGATAAGTCAATCGAGCTCATTTTGCTCCGATCAGTATTAGTTAATCGTGGTTCAGGAAAGGTGCTAAACAAACACATCCGGGCCGAAACCATTCTCAAGAAGCCTGTCAGGGTGCAGGATTCGCTGCTTATTGCCAATGCCATCCTGGAAGAGGATATCGCACCTGCTCGTATCGACATCGGGAGATTAAATTCTGAGTGGACCGATGAGAAAGACAATTATCCTTCGGTGAATGCTTTTGTTCGCGACAAATTACAGGCTTTTGTGCAGGCTCCGCCACGAAGCACTAAAACACAGGATGTAGTGCTTTATGGCTTTGGCCGTATCGGACGCTTGCTGGCACGAGAACTCACGCAGTTTGCCGGTAATGGCAGTCACCTTCGTTTGCGTGCAATCGTAACACGTTCTAACTCAGAAGAAGACATTCACAAGCGTGTTTCATTGTTCAGAAAGGACTCTGTTCATGGTACTTTTGCAGGTGTTGCCAACGAAGATATTGAACAAAAGGCGATGATTGTTAATGGTCAGATCATTAAGTTTTTGGCTGGATCAAATCCGGAAGATATGGATTACGAAGCCGAAGGAATAAAAGATGCGCTGATCATTGATAACACTGGTGTTTTCAGAGACAGGGACGGACTTGGTCGCCACCTGAAAGCCAAAGGCGTTTCAAAAGTTTTGCTCACAGCTCCCGGCAAAGGCGATATTCCTAATGTAGTATATGGTGTAAATCAGGATAGGCTTGATCTGGAAAAAGAACAAATTTTTTCGGCAGCTTCTTGCACAACGAATGCCATCGTTCCGGGGCTGGAGGTGATTGAGCAGGCTTTTGGCATCCAAAAAGGACATATCGAAACCATACACTCCTATACCAACGATCAAAACCTGCTGGATAACTACCACAAAAAATCAAGGAGAGGACGCTCGGCACCACTCAATATGGTAATCACCGAAACAGGAGCAGGTTCGGCAGCTGCCAAAGCCATTCCCTCGCTCAAAGGAAAGCTGACAAGCAATGCAGTCCGTGTTCCCACACCTAATGTTTCGCTGGCCATACTTACACTGGAAGTGATCAAACCTACTTCAGTTGATGAAGTGAATAAATTGTTTTTGAATGCCTCACTCAAAGGCAAACTGATCGAGCAGATTCGCTTTAGCAATTCTACCGAATTTGTTTCATCTGATGGCATTGGCGATTCCTGTGCCAGCATCTTTGATAGTCCGGCCACGAAAGTGTCGGATGATGGAAAAACAGTAATCCTGTATTTGTGGTATGATAACGAATTTGGTTATACAAGTCAGGTGGTTCGATTGGCCAGACATATTGGACAGGTGAAGAGTTACCGTTATTACTAAAAGGCATCCAAATGAATGTTGCTTTCATAAGTTTTTTTTGAAAACATCTTCACAGATTAGTTGAATACATCAATTGTTAACAAGGATGTGGATTATTTCTCACATCCTTGTTTTTTTGGCCTTAAATAGTCTTAAATTTGCCTGCTGAATCAGATAAGTTTAAGGTGTTTTATTCTTGTGTCCAGGACACATTTTATCCGTTTTCAGCATGAAAAAAGCCAAATACATATTCGTCACAGGTGGAGTAACTTCTTCACTCGGTAAAGGAATCATATCAGCCAGTCTGGCAAAACTTTTACAGGGCAGGGGGTTTTCGGTAACCATTCAAAAACTGGATCCCTACATCAATGTTGACCCGGGTACCCTGAATCCCTATGAGCATGGCGAGTGTTATGTTACAGAAGACGGAGCCGAAACTGATTTAGACCTGGGGCATTATGAGCGTTTTTCGAACACCCCGACCTCTCAGGCCAATAATGTAACCACCGGACGAATTTATCAGAACGTTATCGAAAAAGAGCGCAAAGGCGAATACTTGGGAACTACCGTACAGGTGATTCCGCATATCACGGATGAGATTAAAAGACGGGTTCAGCTTCTTGGCGATACAGGAAAGTATGATTTTGTGATCACGGAAATTGGTGGAACGGTTGGTGATATTGAATCTTTTCCATTTGTAGAAGCTATCCGGCAGATGCGCTGGGAAAAGGGAAAAGATTGTGCGGTGATACATCTCACTCTGGTTCCTTATTTATCTGCTGCTGGCGAACTCAAAACCAAGCCCACACAACATTCCGTAAAAACCATGCTGGAGCAGGGAGTGCAGCCTGATATCATTGTTTGCAGAACCGAACATCATTTGAATGAGTCACTGCGCACCAAAATTGCACAGTTTTGTAATGTGGAGCTGTCGTCGGTTATCGAAAGCATCGATGCCAGCTCCATCTATGAAGTGCCCCTGCTGATGCTCGAAGAAAAGCTGGATGTAGAAGTGCTTCGAAAAACCAATACCGCTATTCCAGGTAAGATGGACATCGAAAACTGGAAGAGTTTTCTGAACAAATTGATGAATCCCGAAAATACGGTTACAATTGCATTGGTTGGTAAATATGTTGAACTGAAAGATGCCTATAAGTCGATTTATGAATCGCTGATTCACGGAGGGGTTGCCAACGAATGTGCAGTAAAGGTAAAACGCATTCACAGTGAACATATTGAAGGAAAGAACCTGAGCGAGATTTTTCAGGATGTGGATGGTATCCTGGTTGCACCTGGTTTTGGTCCCAGAGGTATCGAAGGAAAAATCAATGCCATCCGCTATGCCCGCGAAAATAATATACCATTTTTTGGAATTTGTTTGGGGATGCAGTGTGCTGTGATTGAGTTTTCGCGCCATGTGCTGGGACATAGAGATGCACATTCGAGCGAGATGAATCCTGCTACTTCTCATGCTGTTATCGACCTGATGCCCGGTCAAAAAAATGTGGAGAACCTGGGCGGAACCATGCGTTTAGGTGCTTATAGTTGCCGCCTCGAAAAAGGTTCAAAAGCCTTTGAGCTGTATGGTGAAATCCTTATCTCGGAGCGGCACCGGCATCGGTATGAGTTTAATAATACCTATCGCCAGTCATTCCTCCAAAATGGCATGGTACTTTCAGGGATAAACCCGGAGAACGATCTTGTTGAGATCATCGAGTTGCCTTCGCATCCCTGGTATATTGGTGTGCAGTTTCATCCGGAGTATAAGAGTACGGTGGCCAGGCCACATCCGCTGTTTAAAGGTTTTATCGAAGCATCGCTCAAAAAACAAAAAGCTTCCGGACAAGGAAAGTAAAACTGCTGAGAAGTCAATACCGACTTCTTAGGCTTGCTCTTAATAATTCTGCTATTTTTGCAGCTAAATAATTATTCGATCGCATGAACAGAGATACCATCATAGGATTTGTATTGATTGCCGCCATTCTTGTGGGTTATTCAATTTGGATGACACCTTCAAAAGAAGAAATGGAGGCCCGTCAGCGGAAAATTGATTCAATAGCAAAAGTACGTCAGCAACAGCAACTGCTTGATTCAGTTCGTATGGAAGCTGAACTTGCAAAACTGGCTGAAGAAGTTAAGCAACAAAGTACTCAAACAGAAGCAGAACAGCCCGGCACTTATTACGAAGACAGCCTTAACCAGTATCTGGGAGATAAGGAGAAATATGGAGCTTTTGCCCATGCCGCCAGGGGTGATGATAAGTTGTATGTAATTGAAAATGAAGTAATGCGAATTAGCATTACCAGTAAGGGAGGGGGAATAATAGAGGCTGATCTGAAAAACTATCAAACCTGGGACTCTTTGCCATTGATCATCTTTGATCCGGATCAAACAAATCTCAATCTGTCATTTTTTTCCCGGAACCGAACAATCAATACCAACGAACTTTATTTTAAGCCTTTCCTCAATGGTCGGCCATTCACAGGTGATGAAAAACTGATTGCAGAGCATGACAGTTTGAATTTCAGCATGAGGTTGATGGTGGATGATGGTTTTGGGCAGCCGGATCCGGACAAATATATTGCATTTGAATATGTATTACAGCCGGATGATTATATGTTGAGCTATGATATACAACTGGTTGGTATGCAGGATGTGATAGCCTCTAACGCCGGATTTCTGACCCTGGCCTGGGATGCCGATCTGCTTCAACACGAAAAAAGTGTTGACCGGTTTAATGGCTCAACAATTTATTTTAAACATCATAATGATGATGTGGATTACCTTTCAGAATCCAAAGATGATGAGGAAGTGATTCGTACCCGGGTAAAATGGGTGTCGTATAAGCAACGTTTTTTTAGTTCAAGCTTGATTGCTGATAACTATTTTGACAATGCCGAACTGAAAACCTTTACCAAGACTGGCAGAACACATCCACGCTACCTCAAATCCATGAGCACCATTGTGGAAATGCCCTATACAGCCTCAGCATCCGAAACCCTGCCGATGTCGTTTTATTTTGGCCCCAACAGTTATTACGAGATGCGTGCCTACAAACTGGATCTGGAAAGACAGATACCATTGGGATGGGGCTTTTTTCTGTTGGCCTGGATCAATATTTATATAGTAATTCCGGTGTTTACTTTCCTTGGAAGTTATGGCTGGAACTATGGCATCGTCATTCTGATCCTTACCCTGTTGCTAAAACTTGTGCTTTTTCCCATAGCCTACAAAACCTATCTTTCCTCTGCCAAGATGCGGGTACTGAAACCTGAGATAGATGAGATTTCGGCCAAATTTCCCAAGAAAGAAGATGCCATGAAAAAGCAACAGGCTGTGATGGCTCTGTACAAGAAAGCCGGTGCAAATCCCATGTCGGGTTGTATTCCTATGCTCCTGCAGATGCCCATTCTGATTGCGATGTTCCGCTTTTTCCCGTCCAGTATCGAATTGCGGCAGCAGTCCTTTTTATGGGCTACAGACTTATCCAGCTACGATAGCATTCTGAACCTGCCATTTGAGATTCCTTTTTATGGCGATCATGTTAGTTTGTTTACATTGCTGATGACAGTTTCTACGATCATTTATACCCACGTAAACAATCAGATGATGGGTTCGCAAAGCGCACAGCTTCCCGGGATGAAAACCATGATGTATATCATGCCGGTGATGTTCCTGGGCATTTTTAATGGTTATGCCTCTGGTTTAAGTTATTATTATTTCCTGGCTAATATGATCACCTTCGCACAGATGTATATTTTCCGCATCAGCATTGACGAAAATAAACTGAGGGCAAGGATTGAGCAAAACAAGAAAAAGCCGGTTAAGAAATCTGCTTTCCAGCGGAGGCTAGAGGAAGCGGCCAAGCAACGTGGATATAAAATGCCGAAGTAAGATGATTCAACGCACCTATTTCGAAAGAATTGGACCTGAAAAACTGCAACAATTAATCGCTGGTTTTTACGAAGGGATCAGGGAGGATGAGGTGTTGCGCCCCATGTATCCCGGCGATCTTGAAGCTGCCGAGCGACGCTTGTATTTATTTATGGTACAATATCTTGGAGGCCCTGCGACCTATTCCGAGCGTAGAGGTCATCCACGACTGAGGATGCGACACGTTCCGTATCCGATTGATGAAGACGCCCGCGATCGCTGGCTGAAGCATATGAAACGGTCGATGGACGCTATTGACCTGGATGACGAATCAAGAAATTTCTTGTGGGCGTATTTTACCCAGACAGCTGATTTTTTGCGTAATCGCTAGCTTTTCGAATCGCCGGTAAAATAATCATCCTTTTCTGCAAAAAGCACATTGAAAGTGGTCAAACTGCCATAAATCCTGGAGATATATTGCTGCAGGTTTACCTTTTCTTCATCACTCAATTCCGAGCTGTTGATGCGCTGTTCCATAACCCTGATGCG
>JAQVGO010000073.1 GCA_028696715.1 Bacteroidales bacterium | reverse complement strand
AACAAATTCAGGTAAGAGCCTGATTTATCATTTGTGCCGGAAGCCCGGGCACCACCAAAAGGCTGTTGCCCCACCACTGCTCCCGTAGGTTTATCATTGATGTAGTAATTTCCGGCTGCATTAGTCAAAGCGTTGTTGGCTTCTTCGATGGCGTAACGATCCCGGGCAAAAACGGCTCCTGTAAGCGAATAAGTGGTGGTTGTATCAACGAGCTTCAGGGTTTCGTGCCATTTTTCGGTTTCATATACATAAATGGTAAGCACCGGACCAAACAATTCTTCATGCATGGTAACATAATGCGGGTCTTTGGTTAATATCACCGTAGGTTCGATAAAGTACCCCTTGCTTTTGTCGTAATTTCCGCCAAATAAAATTGTTGTGGCTTCGTCCTTTTTGGCATTATCAATAAAGCTGCTCAATTTATCAAAAGAGGCCTCATCAATCACTGCTCCCATAAAATTAGTGAAATCCTCAACAGGCCCCATCTTTATGCTTCGAAGGTCGTTTTCCATCAGCTTCCAGAGTTCAGGCCAAAGATTTTCAGGGATATAAGCCCTTGAAGCAGCGGAGCATTTTTGTCCCTGATATTCAAAAGCACCTCTGATCAAGGCCGTTGACAATGCTTTTACATCAGCACTTTTGTGTGCCACTACAAAGTCTTTTCCACCTGTTTCGCCAACTATTTTAGGATAGGTATTGTGGATACTGATGTTATCCCCAATGGCCTTCCAAATCTTCGAAAACACAGCGGTGGAGCCTGTATAATGAATCCCGACAAAATCAGGGTGTGAAGCAAAAATCTTACCAGCCACCGGACCAGGCACAAAAATCAGGTTGATCACTCCGGCAGGTAATCCGGCTTCTTCAAAAATCTCCATAATCACCCTGGCCGAATAGATCTGTGCATTTGAAGCTTTCCAAACCACCACATTACCCATCATGGCCGGAGCTGAAGGCAGGTTGCCGGCTATGGCAGTAAAATTGAAGGGTGTTAGGGCATAGATAAAACCTTCCAACGGACGATACTCTATCCTGTTCCAGATGCCACTGGACGAAATCGGTTGATCGTTATAGATTTTTGCCATGAAATGCACATTAAAACGCAAAAAATCAGCCAGTTCACATGCCGAATCAATCTCAGCCTGATGAACCGTTTTCGACTGGCCAAGCATGGTTGCTGCATTGATCTTTGTACGGTAAGGCCCGGCGATCAGATCAGCCGCTTTGAGAAATATCGCTGCCCGATCTTCCCATTCAAGCGACTGCCATTGGGCTCTTGCCTCAAGTGCCGCATCAATGGCCATATGCACATGATCAGCTCCTCCCTGATAAAAATAACCCAGCGTATGCTGAATATCATGTGGAGGTGCTATCCTGATCTTGTTCTCAGTTTTGATGCGCTGTCCGCCAATTACCATCGGAATTTCTATCTCTTCCGATCTCATTTTTGCCAGCATAGCCTTTACCTCTGCACGCTCAGGACTTCCCGGAGCGTAGTCTTTTACCGGTTCGTTAATGGGCATTGGAACCTTGTAAAACCCACTGTACATAACTATAAAATTTTAAGATGAATAATTGAAAAGTCTGCAAACTTAGCCATTTTATCAATGATATGGAAATATTTACATAGGTGTGGTTCTTTCCATAGGTTAAACGCTTTTACCTTTGTTTTTCTTGAAATTTCTGGCAAATTTTTGTATTTTTGTTCCCCCAATCGCTTATTTCAATCTAACCAATTGTATATCAATATAATAACTGATGCATTACTAAAATACAAGTGCTCACAAACCAGATTTAGATGAATTCCAGAAGCAAACAGAAGTTTAAAAAGTTAGATAAAATTGCTATCAATGTAAAGTCGCACAGGATTTTACAACAATTCAGCAAGGAAAATCCTGATATTGTTTCTTTGCTCAGGGAGGCCAATGACAAGGAAGAAGCCCTGGAGGCAATGCGGCAGTGGATCATGCCATATTTCGAGAATAACAAGACAGCCTGGGATTACTATAATGGGAAAATTTCGGGTCGTGAGGCTTTTGATCAGCTAAGCTGGCCCGATTATGGAGCCATCCGGCTGATGGATTACATCCAACATGCAGGAAGAATTTTTGAAGATCTCAACCTGGGTGGCGATCTGGTAGGAAGCCATCCCGTAAAATATCTTTGGCTCGCCATAAAATACGGTACGGGTGGTGCCAATCATCACTTTTTTTATGATACACTTTTGCTTTTTCGACAAATCAAAGGAACTTATGTAAGGCAGATGCCCGACAATACAATGCTAAAGCAATGGATGGACCGACACCCTTCGGGCCTGGATGAAAAAGTAATTAAAATACGAAAGCACAACAGAGACAGGATTTTAAAAGTGATCATCCAGAAGATGGATGCCGGCGAACTGAGCAGTCGCAGGTATCAGTTTGAACCCGGAATGACCTTTGAGCAAAAGTTCCTTACTGCTACCCGTTGGTGGGATGATACAAACTTTCATCTTAAATTTGCCGTACGCTCCCCAAAAATGCTCAATGAATTATTAAACAACTCGCTGAGTACCAAAACAATGGAATTGCTCAACGAAGCCCGCCAGGCAGGAATACCGTTTTTTGTTAATCCCTACTACCTGTCGCTGCTTAATGTTGCCGAGCCTGAATTTGCTGTCGGCTCCGATCTGGCTATCAGGGATTATGTGATTTACAGCAAGCAGCTGATCAAGGAATTTGGGAAAATAGTTGCCTGGGAAATGGAAGATATTATTGAGCCCGGCAAGCCTAATGCCGCCGGTTGGATTCTGCCTACTGTTCATAACCTTCACCGTCGCTATCCCGAAGTGGCTATCATGATACCGGATACGGTTGGTCGTGCCTGTGGAGGATTGTGCGTGAGTTGCCAGCGGATGTATGACTTTCAGAGCGGTCACCTGAACTTTAACCTAGACAAGCTGAAACCAAAAGAAACCTGGCCTCAAAAACTTCAGAAACTGATGGATTATTTTGAAGAAGACACCCAGCTCAGAGATATTTTAATTACCGGAGGCGATGCGTTGATGAGCAGCGACAAATCCTTGCAGACCATCCTCAATGCCGTTTATGAAATGGCCAAAAGAAAAATGGAAAGCAATCAAAACCTGCCTGAAGATAAGAAAATTGCACCTATCACAAGAGTAAGGCTGGGCACCAGATTGCCTGTGTTTCTCCCACAACGAATTACAAATGAGCTTGTTGCAATATTGGCTGACTTCAAGAAGAAAGCCAGTGAGATAGGAATCAGGCAATTTGTGATTCAAACACATTTTGAATCAGCAATGGAAGTGACACCAGAAGTAAAAAATGCCATCGAAATGCTGCTCAGTGCGGGCTGGATCATCACCAACCAATTAGTGTTTACTGCAGCTGCCTCACGAAGGGGACATACCGCCAAACTGCGTAAGGTTTTAAACGATATTGGTGTGCTTACCTATTACACTTTTTCGGTGAAAGGATACAAAGAGAACAGCCATAATTTTGCTACCAACGAACGCGCAGTGCAAGAGCAATTGGAGGAAAAAGAGTTTGGCCGTATTGACAAACGCTACAACGAAAAAATTAGCAGCTTTGCACAGAATGCCGAAGAAATGGTTTCCAATATCAAAGCACTCAGAGAGGAGGCAGGTATTCCATTTCTGGCTACCGATCGCAATGTCCTGAATCTTCCCGGGGTTGGAAAAAGTCTGACATTCAGAACCATAGGATTAAGCCGGCATGGCCGCCGCATACTTGAGTTCGATCATGACGATACCCGTCGTCACAGCCCCATCATTCATGAGATGGGAAAAGTGGTCATCATTGAATCAAAATCGCTCAATGAATACTTGAACCAACTCGAAGATATGGGTGAAGATAAGGCCGAATATCACAGCATTTTTGGATATAGCATAGGCGAAACAGAGCCGCTGCAACATATTTATCAGTATCCTGCCTACGATTTTGAGGTTACTGATGAATACACCAACCTCGAATTGAGCGAAACTTTTATGGATATGGCAGATTAGTTATGCTATAATTCAATACTTTACAGCGCAATCCAAAATATTGAAGCATAGTTTTGATGCTTGTTGTATTTTTACTTCCTCAAACTTAACCGCATGAAGCTTTTCTTTAAGTTTTTGGTTGTAGTATTCATTTCCGGCACATTGACTTCTTGTCATATTGGTCGCTTTTTTTATTACAACTTTGCGGATATCAGAGATCATAAAAAATTCCCAAAGCAGGAAATAAAACGAGATACAAGTTCAACTTACTGGCACTTACCTACCAGCAAACAAACAGTTCAACAGCAACTGATTCAAGGTTTGGGTAATTGGGACGAAATTACTGTGGATCAATATGTAGCCAGGCACAAAACGGTAGCCTTTTTAATCCTCAATGGCGACAGCCTGATTTTTGAAGCTTATTACAATGGTTACGATTCCAGTGCTGTTATCCCGGTTTTTTCAGTTGCCAAATCCTATATTTCGGCTCTGGTAGGTATCGCTTTGGAAAAAGGCATTTTTGAAAACCTGGATGATTCCATCACAAAGTATATCCCCGAATTACGGGATAAAGGTTTAGAATCCATAACCTTAAAAAACCTGCTTGAGATGCGGTCGGGTTTGGATTATCAGGAAAAATACAACTCCCCTTTTGCTGATATGGCAAAGTACTATTATGGTCGAAATCTTCGGAAGTATATTACAAAGCTTAAACCCAGCCAAACCCCTGATTCACAATACGATTATCAAAGTGTTAATACACTTCTGCTGGGACTGGCCCTGGAAAATGCGACCGGAAAAAATCCTGCCGTACTACTCGAAGAGTGGATTTGGCAGCAAGCCGGAATGCAGTATGATGCAAGCTGGAGCTTCGACAGCAAGAAGCACAAAACCATCAAGGCGTTCTGCTGCATAAACCTCAGAGCTACTGATTTGGCCCGATTTGGCTTACTTTATAAAGACAAGGGTAAATACCACGACCAACAAATAATTCCGGAGCAGTGGATAGAGAAAAGTCTGGAGATCAACAATGATTCGCGCGATTCCGGTGGATACCCTTACGCCATGCATTGGAGGAGTTTGCCGGATGGTTCATTTTTTGCAAAAGGGGTACTTGGGCAATATTTGTACGTTGATCCTTCCAGAGATATTGTAATTGTACGACTTGGAAAATCGGCTGATAAGCTTGACTGGATTACGTTTTTCAGGGAGATTGCGGCGAAAATCCAACCCTGAGTTTTATTCTTCAGAGCGATATTGACTGCTGACCAAAGGCAGGCAAAGTTTCGCGGTACTCCCCTGCCCTGCCACACTTTCAAGCTCAAATTTGCCGTTTTGCATCTGCATAAATTCTTTCACGAGTTGTAGCCCCAGACCGGTTCCGCCTTCGTTGTGTGTCCCTTTGGTCGATTCAAGGTTTTGATCGGCATGAAGAGCTGCCAACTGATCTGGTGTCATGCCTTTTCCATGATCTTCAATTTCAACAATTTGCCAGTTGTTAGCCTGGTAGTTTTTGATGATGATTTCCTGGCCTGCTTCACTAAATTTAATGGCGTTATTGATTAAATTGCGAAAAACTATGAGCATTAATTCCTTATCGGCCATCGCATAGGCTTCGTCATCAATTTTAAAAAGTATCCTGATTTGCTTTGCTTCTGCCTTTTGCTTGTAGAAATTGATTTCCTGATAGATTACAGCAGATAAATTCGTAGGGACAACTTTGCATTTAATGCTACCCCGTTGACTTAAAGCCCATTGCAACAAGTTTTCGACAGTTTGATAGGTATCGCCTGCCTGTTTGTATAAGGTTTGAAGAATTTCTTTTTGTTCCTGCTTGTCAAAGGCTTCAAAATCAGTCGTCATCAGTTGAAGCAAACCCAATATACTATTGAAAGGCGATCGGAGGTCGTGTCCGATTACGGAGAGCAATTTGTCCTTAGCCTGATTCGATTCCTGAAGCGTATTGTTTTGCTTTGTGATGGTGTTGTTCAATTCTTTGAGCGACTGATTAGCTTTCTCAAGTTTTTTGCGGCTTTGCCGAATATTGTATATAAAAACGACTAAGATGGCAAGCAACACAATCAAAACCAAACTAAAAAGCGTTCGCCAGAAGATCACAATGTTTTTACTTTTATTTTCGGTACGCAGCTGAAGGTTTTCAAGGGACTTTTTCTCTGCTTCATATTTGGTTTTAACATCCAATAGGTGTTGCTTATTGGCAAGTTCCGAAAGGCTGTCCTTAAGGGCAATATATTTTTCGCGATAGACCAATGCAGCTTCAAAGTCTGATTCTTGTTTCAACAAATCTACTTTGAGGTCATAAACTTCAACAAGCCTTGTATTCTCCTGAATCTCGCGTGCCACAAGCTCTGCAGCATCTAAATGCTTCCAGGCTTTGGCATATGATTTTTGATAATAATACAAGGATGCCAATCCAAGATTATTAAAGATAGTGCCATTTTTAATGTCATTAGCCTGACAAATTTCCAGTGAGACCAGGTAATTCTCTTCTGCCTGGCTGGTATCAGCCTTTACCATATGTATCTCGGCACTGTTTAAAAGTGCCCTTGCCATTTCCATTCTAAAATCATTCTCTTTGGCAATCAAATAAGCTGCATTGAAGGCTTCCAGGGCTTTGTCGTACTTTTCAAGTTTCTTATAACTGATACCAATATTGCCATAGTTCATCCCCAGATCGTAAATATCACCATAGATTCGGTTGATGGCCATGGCTTCTTCAAAATAACTTATTGCACTTTCATGGTCGCCAAGTTCCTGACTTACTCTGCCAATATTATTATTCAGAATGGCTCTGTTGCGTTTGTCGTCGAGCTCGGCAAAATAATGTAAAGCCTTGATATAATAGTCATAACTCTCATTCAGCCTTCCCATATTCCCGGCCTGGATACCCCTATTATTATAATAGGCAGCATAAAATTTCGGTTTATCCAATTGTTCTGCTAACTTTTTTACTTTGTCAAGATAGCTTGCCGCTGTATCAAACTGCTGATAACGGGAACTTACTCTTACAAAAAGATTATTAATCATAAAATGCACCTCCCTGTCATCCACCTCCGGCAATCTGCTTATGGCATCCCGAAAATAGAGATAGCAGGAATCTTTATCGGCTTTAGTCAAATAATAAACCCCATTTAAGGCCAAAGCATAAGCCTGGCTATTCTGATCTTTTAGCTCTTCGGCTCGTTTCAAAAGCTGATCAACAAACAGTTTTCCCTTACGGGGATTCCTGTAAATAACAGATTCAGCAATGTTTAAATATTCCTTTAGAGAATCTGTTGGTGCAATTATTATCTGTTGCTCGGAAAGTACATCTTCCTCAAATTGAGCAAAAAGAGAATTCACCGAAAGGAAAATTATTCCCGACAGCAAAAAAAGAAAGTATCTTTGATTATGCTTCACATCAGGGGGTTTGCGTTTTACAAATTTAATCAATAAAGATGATTAAATCCTATCAAAAAAAACAACAGATTATTTTTGAATTAATCTTGAGGCATGTCCTGTAAATCAATTCAGGAAAATATTACCTCTATAAACCTCTGACCAATAAGCAGAAATAAGGAGCTAAACTTTTGTAATCAGCATATTACGAACAACACGCTGAAGCTATTCATCCAATTCAATAAATCGATCAAATTCTGTTTGAAATAATCTTTTCGAAAATGGATCATAGCGATAATGCACCGGTTCGCTATCCGGTTTGGTGTTTTTCGTCAGTTGATTATTTAGCAATTGGTCGTAGGTATATGCCGCAGATAATCTTCCCATAAAACTTGCAAACTCCTCGATATCTGCAATATCCAAAGTGTCAACATGATAATAATAATTTACACCACCCGTAAAAAAATCATAGGAAAACTGACCTTCGTGGTAATCAAATAAATTTTGATCCGTAAAATATACCTTATTTTCATTGCTTTCATCGTTAAGGGCATTGATCTCGGTCCAAACGGCAAAATTGATACCATTCAAAGGCACGATCTGCGAATACTGCAAACCAAAAAAACTCTCCACATCTTCATAGTCAGTAATAAATTCCTGAATTTCAATTTGCGCCACATTGGCAATCCAACTCAGGCTGTCGCGTTCGTAAAAACGATCGAAATCAGCCTCGCTGAACAGTTTCACATCATAGCGCGACAAGGCATCCCAATATGCATTCCTAAAATGGAAAAGTATCGTGCTGTCATTTATATGGGAAAGAAACAGGCTTTGCGCCAAAAGGCTGTCGTGTTTCGCAGCTTCTGAAAGCCCCGTTAGTTTACCTTCATCCCGATCGTAGCGGTCGTTGATTTTAAAAACCTGATCCGGAAATAGTACCAGTAAGCCCCAATCAGCACTTTCAGCGGCATACGATTTGGCGAGTTTTCGTGTGGGGTTACAAGCACTCACAAAAAGTACGACACCAATGACTATGAATATTTTAAACCAGATATTAGTTCTTTTCATGCATTTGTAGTTATAAGCATCGCAAATTACAACAAAATGCATAACGTATCAAAGCCTAATTTGTTACTTGTTTGAGCAATAATTCTCCAAAACGCCGGCCGTACAATTCAGCCCTTTCCAGCTCATCATCCGTAGGACTGAATTTTACAAACACATCTGTTTCGGTATATTTTAGTTTCAGATTTTCCAGGTTCGTTCGAATAATTTTCATGCCTTCGCCGCTCCAGCCATACGAACCAAAGCCACCAGCCAGTTTGCCTTTATCGCGCAAAGGGCTCACCACGGCAAACAAGCGGTAGATGGGCAAAAGGATATTCTGATTGATTGTTGGACAACCTACAATCAGGCCGCTGGCCATAGCCACTTCCATATCAATATCACCCAGTGGGGTGTGTTCGATGTCCATCACCTTGGCTTCAAGTCCGTCAACACTTGAAACGCCCTTCCCAATGGCCTCGGCAAGCTGACCGGTTTTATGATAAGCCGAAACATAAGGAATATAAACCCGTTTCTTTTGCGGAAGTTTAATTGCTTCGCTGGCATACTGCTCCGAAAGCTCGACATAACGTTTCCAGCTGGAACGCAGGATTGGCCCATGTCCGGTGCATATTGCCACAATAGGCAGGGGTTTGATTTTTTCGATGGCTTTCAGCATAAACCTACTGAAAGGCTTCAGAATCACATCAAAATAATATTTGAAAGCATCATCCCAATTGCCCACTTCATCATCATACATCCTATCATCGGCATAATGTGCGCCAAAAGAATCACAGGTAAACAAAATCTGGTCTTCCTGCAGGTAACTATACATAGTATCAGGCCAGTGCAGATTAGGTGCGCCAATAAACCGGATGGTCTTGTTTCCCAAATCGAGTTCCATGCCGTCCTTTACCTGCAGGCTCTTGAAAGGCACAGAAATCAGCTCTTGTAAATACCTGATAGCCGTACCCGTGCCAACAACAACTGCCTGGGGAGCAATCTCCAACAGTTTACCCACACAACCCGAATGATCAGGTTCTGTGTGATTCATGATGATGTAAGCTAACTCAGAAGGATCAGTCAAGGCACGAATTTTAGCTTCATAGGCTGGCCAAAACCTTTCTTTTACGGTTTCCACAACGGCTTTCTTCTCAGCATTGATGAAATAGGAATTGTAGGTAGTGCCATATTTGGTCTCCATCACCACATCAAAAGTAACCAAATCGTGATCAAGTACACCGATCCATTTTACTTCATCATTAACGTCCAGAATATGAGGTTTCGTAGTCATTTTACACCAATTTTGTTTGCAAAAACGTTCATGCAAATGTAGGTGTTTAGCTGCATGGAATCATTATAAATAACAACTGGTTAGGTGATTAAACATCTGCTTTAAATGATACATTAAGCGAGTCTCCATCGCATATTTTCAGTTGATTCTAAAATTCCAACTCCATTTGTGCCGGCGGATCTGTTTTGCGATTTTTGTGTTCTTCTTTAGTATTTTCTGAAATCGTTGATTCAGTATCGTTGTTCTTTTCGGGTTCTTCTATCCCATCAACTTGATCTTCAGTCTGATCCGAAGATGAAACATCCGGAAGATCAGCCAAATCATCAGCATGATCTTCGCTGGCATTTTCTTCAAATTGTGGTTCAATAGGTTCCAAAATCTGAATTTGTTTTATCTCTTTGTTCGACAGCCTTTTGCCTTTGGCTTTCACGCTTTTTATGGCAATAAATTCGGCCACATTCACCGATTCATCATCAGGTTTTTGACCTTTGCCATTGGGCTTAAACTCCAGGTTGAGCATTGGAAAGTCGTCAACAAGCACATGCTTCAACACTGCCTGCGGATGTTCTCCAACAAAATTGACACGTTTGTTGGTTGCTGTATCTTCCTCTATCTGAAAGCGTTTCAGGTAGTGAAGCTGGGTTTCACCTTCGAGATAAATAACGGAAAACACTTCCTCTGGATTAAATTTTCGCAAAAAGAGCAGATCTTCATCAAAATGTGTGCTTAAGTCGTAGCTACTGAGTTTGAATTCGCCGCTCGAAAAAACATGCAACAATTTGTCATCAGCATGAAATGCTCCCAGATACAGCCCGCGCTCATCGGTGTTCAGTCTTTTTACTGTTTCATCGTACCAAATATCTCTGGCACCAAGGGTCGAAACGCCTTCATCGCGTTTATTAATCTGTTTCACAATATGTTTTGTGAGGATATTCCCTTTTGCATTTCGGTTTTTAATTGCCAGGTCAGCAAAATTAAATTCGAAAGAAGTCTTTTTTAACTTGGGTTTTGGCCGTAGCAATACTTTGATCGTTTCGGCCTCGCCATTGGGGTTGGCCGTGAAATAATATACTTTAGAATCCGGTTTACCCGCTGTTAAATCGTATTCTTTGTCGCGCGTAACACCTAACACGGCGAATCTTTTCACCAGCCAGGGCCCTTTGCGTCCGTCCCTGTAAACCATATTGTAAACGGTGCGTTCATCATTTTTCCTAAAAATATCAATATGAATGATGTTTTCGCCAACAAAAGCCTTGCTGTTCACCTTGGTAACGATAAATGTGCCGTTCTCGCGAAATACAATCATATCATCCAGGTCGCTGCAATCGCAAACAAACTCGTCTTTTCTCAGTGAGGTGCCGGCAAAACCTTCCACGCGATTCACATACAGTTTTTCGTTATTGGCAGCAACCGCAGCTGCCTCGATCGTATCAAAATTACGGAGCTCCGTTTTGCGTTCGCGACCTGCACCATGCTTCTTTTTTATCTGCCTGAAGAAATTGATCGTATAATCCACAATATGTTCCAGGTGATTACGAACTTCCTCCATTTCCGTTTCGAGCGACAGTATATGTTCGTCGGCCTTGAATGAGTTATACTTTGAAATTCGCTTGATCTTAATTTCCGTCAACCTGATGATATCTTCTTCGGTAACAGGCATTTTTAGATGTTTCACATAAGGCTTCAACCCTTTGTCGATGGCAACAATCACCTCTTCCCAGCTTTCGCATTGCTCGATATCGTGGTAGATCCTTTTTTCGATGAAGATTTTTTCGAGCGATGAATGATGCCACTCCCTTTCCAGCTCATCCATCCTGATCAGCAATTCGGATCTGAGCAACTCAAGCGTTCTTTTGGTGTTGCGTTCCAGAATTTTATGCACACTCCAAAAGGCTGGTTTACCTTCAACTATCACACAGGAATTGGGCGAAATTGATACCTCACAATTCGTGAAAGCATACAAGGCATCAATGGTTTGATCGGGTGAAATTCCGGGCGCGAGATGTATGACTATCTCAACTTTTTCGGCGGTGTTGTCGTCGATCTTTCGTATTTTGATCTTGCCTTTGTCATTGGCAGCGATAATAGAATCGATAAGCGAGGTTGTGGTTGTGGCGAAAGGAATCTCAGTGATTACAAGTGTTTTCTTATCCTGCTGACTTATTCTGGCACGCACCCGTACTTTGCCTCCTCTGATTCCTTCGTTGTATTTTGAGCAATCAGCAAGTCCTCCGGTCTGGAAATCGGGAAAAAGTTCAAATGACTCATTTTTAAGGCATTTGATGGATGCATCGATCAGTTCAATAAAATTGTGTGGCAATATTTTGGATGCCAGTCCAACGGCAATACCTTCAACGCCTTGTGCCAATAACAAAGGAAACTTCACAGGCAGGGCAACAGGTTCTTTGTTTCGCCCGTCGTAAGAAAGCTTCCATTCCGTGGTTTTAGGGTTAAAAACCACATCGTGGGCAAACTTTGAAAGCCTGGCCTCAATATATCGTGGTGCGGCAGCACTGTCGCCTGTCAACACATTTCCCCAGTTTCCCTGTGTTTCGACGATCAATTCCTTTTGCCCGAGTTGAACCAGTGCATCTCCAATCGAAGCATCGCCATGCGGATGATACTGCATGGTGTGCCCGATGATGTTGGCAACCTTGTTGAAGCGACCATCATCGAGGTTTTTCATCGAATGAAAAATCCTGCGTTGTACGGGTTTCAGGCCATCGTCAATCTCAGGTACGGCACGTTCGAGGATTACATAAGAGGCGTAATCCAAAAACCAGTTTTCGTACATGCCCGAAAGCTGAATCGTCCGATGGGCTTCCATAGGTTTTTCAGCTTTCTCGTTGTTTTGTTCCGTATTTAGTTCCTCATTTTCGCTCATGCCTCTTTTTTCTTTCTGCTATTATAAGTTATTCTTTTTTCCAACACCGGTATTCGATCTCCAAAATCGTATAAGAAGTGCTTCTGCCAACAAAAAAACAATGGCCAGCAAAACAAACCACCACCAGGCATCCTTTTCATTGGCAGCTATGATCTGGTCGATTGATTTAGCGTTGGACTTATCAAGCGTGTTTAAAACTTCAAAACCTGCCAGCTCAAACTTTTCGCGGGCCCCGGCTGCATCAAAAAACCGCATTTGCGATTCTTTTCGATTCTCATTCCAGGCTGTGATACCAAGCAAACTGTCTTGATAAAATGTGCCATAAAATCCTGCTTCCGGCAGGGACTCCTCCAGGTATAGCAGCAGTTGTTGCTGTCGCTGGCTGATACCCGGGATTAATTCAAAATCACTATCCAATGATTTGAGCCTCAACACCTCATCCGCCGGAATATTCGCCTTCACAGTAAACTGTCGGTCGGCACCCAATGTATAACTTAACTTGTTCTGTGCCAGCCCATAAAATGCCATTCGAATCAATGATGAAGGGAACAGCGAGCTTGCTGTAAACCCGGAAGCTGACTCTTCGAGCGGGCTTGCCAAATGAAATACGCTCCCCTGCCCTGCTTTGTTGTAGGTAAGGAAAGGATTTCCATTGAGCAAACTAATCAAGTTATAACTTCCTGGCCCGGGTACTAATCTGTAATGCTTTCTCACCGACGGCAAATCAGCATTTTCAGGAATTTTATTGAACATTTCATCAAAAAACGGATGAGACTCCAGCATGTCGTTTATTCGTGTGGCCACAGTATCCGGAAGCGGTTGAATGTTTATTTTTAATTCGTTTAAAATCCCTTGGGGTGGTATTTGTGCGTCATTCGCAGGATACAACAACAACGAGCCACCGGCATTCACATAATCTTCCAACCCGGCTCTGAGGCCTTCGCTCATCCTGTTGTCCAGAGGTGCAAGGATTAATTTGTAGTCATTAAATCTTTGAATGTCAACACGAAGCATGGCATTGCTTGTGAAAGTAAACAAACTGTCATCAGCAAACAGAAGTTCAAGAGAAGGATCAGGTGCTTGGCTATAAATTTCTAGTACATTGATTTGTGGTGCGATGTAAAGACTCAAGTAGTACGTATCATCAAATACCACCGGATAGTCATCAATACTCAAATGTGCGTTGATGTATCCAAATTCCTGAGGCACAAAACTTAAGGTAAACACTTTCTCTTCCTGACTTTCCAGATCGGTATTAGCAATTGCCAGTAAGGTATTGTTGCTCGAAAGCCGCAGTGCCAGGCTACGAAGCCGATCCTCACTTTGGTTGCTAATCCGCACATTGAGCTCCACCGGAATGCCTGTCTGCACAACCGGATTAGTTAGCCAGACGCTATCGATAAAGACATTGTTTTGTTGTGTCGCTTCAAAAGGGATCAAGACCAATTTAAGTTTTTCCTGCGCTTGATGGTTTAAATCGGTGAAGGCACTTTGCTGAAAATCAGACAGCATATACAATACAAGCTGATTCTGATCTATATTTTTAACGAGTTCATTTACACGCTCAATTACCTCCTCCATTGGCATAGCCACACTTCCGGCGGTAACTCGTTGTAGCTTATCCAGCGTTTCATCGCGCGACATCAGGTATTCGTGCGCCGGATTAAAATCGTTGGTTAGCAAGATAAAGCGGTGATCGGGTCCCATGCGCTCAACCATCGAAACGGCTGTGTTCCTTGCGTCATCTATCAGCGAACCCCTTATGCCGGCAAGCTGCATGCTTTGAGAATTATCTACATAAATCACGCTAACATCCTGTTTAACCGTATCGGCAGTGCTTGAATCAGTAAAAACAGGGCGTGCAAAGGCTAAAACTATCGCAGCCAGTGCAAGCAGCCGAAACAACAATATAAGCAGTTGCTTTAGTTTGCTGGTACGGGAAGTTTGCTGTTTTAAGTTTTCGAGCAGACTAATATCGCTGTAATACACCAGTTTGTGCTTTCTGAAATTGAAAAGATGCACAATAACCGGAATCACCAGTACCAGTAAGCCATACAGCATTGAGGGGTTCAAAAATTCCATTTGAATGGTCCGCTTTTCTTAAAGTGGACAAATTTACAATTTAAAACGAAAGAGCCGTTCAGGAATCAGCCTATTTCAAGCATAGATTAATAAAGCTATTAATTTTCCAGGCAGAAGTAAATAAACTGAGATGCCTAGCTTTCATCCGAAGCAAAAGCATCCAGAGCCGGCAATGCCTCGTTAGCAAAATCAAACAAAGCCTGATTTTCCCAACTTGAGCCATCCATTGCCTGTGGCCCTTTGCAAGCCACCAGTTCAGCTCCCCAATAACAAAAACGCTGCATTGCGATGCCCTGCGATGCCCTGAGCCTGCCGAAGGGAGCCTGCCTGTCTGCCGCCAGGTAAATCGAAGGGAGTCTGCTTGTGTTGAGCCAGTCGAAGTGCCGAGATACGTTGCAGTGAGCCTGTCGATATGCGGTGTATCGAGCTTGTCGATATGCGGTGTATCGAGCTTGTCGAGATGCGGTGTATCGAGCTTG
>JAQVGO010000072.1:13476-15267 GCA_028696715.1 Bacteroidales bacterium | reverse complement strand
ATGGCGAAAGCGCACTCTATATCCACGAAGGCAGCGTTTTTGAAGCAGAACACGAGCATCATTCAGGACGCATTCTGGTAGCGAAAGAAACAAAAATGTGCAGCCTAAAACTGGCTCCAAGGTCTAAAGTCTTTCTTTTTGGCGGTGAGCCATTTCCTGAGGAGCGCCATATCTGGTGGAATTTTGTGAGTTCGGAAAAAGCCTTGATTGATGCTGCCAAAACCAAATGGAAACAACAGCAGTTTTCGAGAATTCCAGGCGAAACGGATTTTGTACCTTTACCAGAATAAAGTGGTGCTTATTCAATAATTAGTTTAAAACGCTTTCCTAATCCTGCCTCAATAATTTTTCTGAAGGTAGAGAGTTCGATATCTGTCTTATTATTTTCGAGTCGGGATATGTAGAAGCGTGTGGTTCCGCTGCGCATAGCAAGCTGATCCTGAGTGAGTCCGGCTTTTAATCTGGCTGATTTCACAAGACTTCCTGGTTTTGTATTTTCGTTTTCAACCGGCTTACTCAGTTGATATAAGACATCAGGTCCAATTTCGTAGGGATAATATTCTAATTTGCCTTCTTCGTCTTTTATTTCAATTTTGATATTGGGCCATGACAAAGTATAATTTCTTAGTTTAACTTTTTTAAATTCTTTTAAGTCAAGTAGTTTGAACTCAATATCATCTGATGAAATATTCCAGTCACTGAATATTTTATTAAAATCCAGAAGTCTGCTTTCACCATTATTGAACATACATTGAATTTTAAACCCATCAAGTTGTTCAATTTTTATGATTCTGGGTATTTTAAGTTTCTGTCTCATCGTGATGGATTTAATTGGTTAAAAATCAGTTTAAGTTAATCTTGATGATTTTTAGCCCGGTTTATAACTTTTTGACGTTGATTTTTTGGTATCATGCCAACAATTGTTTTTAAAGTATCTATCTCAATTAGTTCCTCATATTCAGCATAAATGGCATGAAAATGAGGAGGTGGATGATCCCTTGCATAGAGGTCAATTTTCACTGCATCAATCATTTTAAAAGCTGGCATCTATGTTATCTAATTAGACAACAAAAGTAATTCATTCAGAAAAAAAATGCAACTTTGCTGTAATTTATTTGTTGAATCTCAAACTACACTAATATGTCAAATTCTCCCATCATAAAATCATTTCCGTTGGGCTTCAACTGGGATGTGAGTAACCCATTTTTATTTTGTGTGCACCACCTGGATTATTATCCCAAAGCTAATGCTGAATTTGGTCCGGAGGCATCTCTTGCTGGTCGTAACATCGGGCAGGATTTTACGCCCAAAGATGGCTGGCGCATGTATCATGGCAGAAAAGTTCCGGGATTTCCGGCTCATCCGCATCGTGGTTTCGAAACGGTAACTATTGTGTTGCAGGGTTTTGTGGATCATTCTGATTCGCACGGACAGGCCGGACGCTATGGCATGGGCGATGTGCAATGGATGACGGCCGGAACGGGTTTGCAACACAGCGAGATGTTTCCGTTGTTGAATCAGGAAGGTGATAATACGCTGGAATTGTTTCAGGTTTGGCTTAATTTGCCCAAAGCCAGAAAACATGCCGAGCCCCATTTTAAGATGTTGTGGAGTGAAGAGATTCCGATCGTAAATAAGCAGGATGAAAACGGCAAAACCACCGAAATACGCATTATTGCCGGACAATTGGATGAGGTGAAAGCTCCGGCACCGGCACCAGATTCATGGGCTGCTGACCCGAGTAATGAAGTAGCTATCTGGTTGATCAAAATGGAAGCCGGCGCACAATGG
>JAQVGO010000072.1:0-13376 GCA_028696715.1 Bacteroidales bacterium | reverse complement strand
CGGTTATGCCAATAAAATTAGTAAATTGCATTGTTTTTTCATGATGAATACCAAAGATTTTTACAATGCTCAATCTGATTCTTTTTGGACCTCCGGGTGCGGGTAAAGGCACACAGTCTGATTTGTTAATGACCCGTTATAATTTAACTTATATTTCAACGGGAGAAGCCTTGCGAAATGAAATAAATGAAGGCACATCACTTGGCTTAAAAGCCAGGCATATTATTGAGTCTGGCGGCTTGGTTGATGATGAAATTATTGTACAAATTATTGAAAAAACAATACAAAGTCAGAAGCATGGCGATGGTTTTCTTTTCGATGGCTTCCCGCGAACATATGTTCAGGCCTTTATCCTGGATGGTTTGTTCACCCGGCTTCAAACGGTTTTGTCGCGAATCTTCATATTGGATGTATCGGACGAGGTGTGCACAAAACGCCTGCTTCAGCGGGCAAACGAGCAAAACAGAGCCGATGATAATGAGAAAGTAATTAAGCGAAGGCTTCAAGAATATCATCAGAAGACATTTCCTTTGCTGGAGTTTTATACGGATTCGGGAATTGCAACAACTATTGATGGAAATGGCACAGCAGAATATGTTTTCGAACAGATTGACAAGCATATTGTTGAGGAGCTTAGAAAACGCCCTGCCAATATTATTATGTTTGGTTATCCAGGCTCCGGACGTGCTACACAGGCTGCACGACTGGCCAAAGCTTTTAATTTGCAAGTGATTTCAACCGGAAATTTATTGCACGAAGAAGTGAAAGCAGGTGGCGCATTGGCCGAAAGGATTGAGCCTTTCCTGAAAGCCGGATTGCTGGTGCCGGATGAAATTGTGGTTCGCCTGATCGAAAAGAAACTCAAGCAGAATGATGGCCTAAGCAGGGGGTATGTGTTCAAAGGTTATCCCAGAACTTTGGTACAGGCTTACATTCTGGATGGCATTCTCAAAAAGCAGGGCACGGCAATCACCACTGTGATAAATTTGCAAGTACCTGTACTAGAATTAATAAAACGTCTTGATGCCCGTGCCAAAACGGCTGAACGAATGCCCTATGATAGCGAAACGACTACCATTGTGGCCCGGCTTGAAGAACATCAGAAGCGCACCGAGCCGGTACTTGAATTTTATGACAATCACAACCAGGTAATATCAATTGATGGTAGCGGCAGTGTAGAAACAGTGTACGAAAAAATCTATGATCCTGTGATGAAAGCCATTCGAAACCTAAAGTAGATTCGCCTGGATTATCAATTAATGATCAATTTTTCCTGAAATGTTTTACCTTGTAGATTCACTTGAATCAGGTATAATCCTGGTTTCAGTGTGAGTCGGTTTGCTGTTTCGTTCGCATTAAAATTCAATTCGTCAATTAATCGCCCGTTAATGCTATAGATCAGAGCTTTATGTGAACCTGGTAAATTGGTTTTTATCTTAAAACTTTCCGATGCGGGATTTGGGAAAATTTGAAAATATTTATTGAATGAATGATCATTTAATCCGTTGATAGTACCCAGATCGATGCGATAAAGATAGCCTGGATTTGAGGATGAGCCTTCTTCGGTGATATAAAGTTTTCGGTTTTCAACAAACTGTATGGCTTCAATCTGGCCCATTTCGGAAGTGAAAGTGTAATAGTTTTTAACTCCATCCAGAAAACGATCGCCCATTGCCTCAGTAAAGGAAATGATTCGATTAGCAGTAAGTAGCACTAATTCACCGGTTTGAGGGTGAATATCAGCAGCAGTTACCCGTGCATCATCGTTGTTTGTTCCCAGAAAAATACTGTCCTGAAGGCTTGCCATAAATTGGCCTGCTGTGGCAGGAAGGCGATACATTTTGCACCAGCCGTTTTGTGGTGTGCTACGATTTTTGGTGAATAAATAGAGATAGCCAAATTTGTATGCAATGGCTTCTATATCAAAGTTTCGGTTGTTTTGTGCCGGTGGAAATGCTGTTTGATCTTCCAACACAAAAGAGATAATTTCGGCATCAATGGTATTTCCGTCAATTTGGGCAGGATCTGGGATCTTCAGAATTTTCAGGTCGTGGCGGTCGTTGTTGTTATTGCCGGCATCATTGATGTAAAGATTTCCGGCAGCATCAATTGTCATATCTTCCCAGTCCACATTTTCAGCATTGGTAATGGTGATTGAGCGTAGAACAACGCCATTGGTGTCGATGCAGAAAATCTCGTTGCTGTTGCCCGAATCGTTGTGCGACCAGATTGTATTGCTTTCTGTTACAGCGATTCCGGAAGTTTCGTACAGGGCAGATGAGATTCTTCCCATTGGAACAGGATCAATATTAAATTGTTGTTGAGCCAGTGAAAAGTGGTAAACGCATAGCAAAACAGATGCGATTAACAGTTTAAGAATGGATTTCATTTTTTGATTGGATTATGTTTTAAAAAGCCTGTGATTTTGGTTTATGTAGCGATTCGACCTGCTTGATGCCGCTGCGATTCAAAACCAGCCGGTATCGTCTGTATTCGAGTTGTTCTTCGAAGCGAAACTGTATGATGAGGTTGAGGTAATAAATCTTTTCGCCTTTGAGCCTGATGACTTCATTGTTTTGGCCCAGTGAGTAGAGTGGCACCTCAGGATTGTCCATTTTTTGCGTAAAATTGAACACATTTAAGCGTAGGATATCATGAATTCCAGTTACTTGATAATCTCCGCATTTATCCAGATTTCTTCTGTTCAGGCGGACTCGTTTTCGGTAAAGCAGGATTTTTTCGTTGTTGTTGCGGTTTTCGGCCTCCAGAATAGCCGAACGGCTGCGAATGCGCATCACTTCTTCGGGCGTGTTTTTTTCAGGGATGAAATCCACAGCTTCTTTGCTCCATCCTATATTATTGTTGTTGAGTGCGATATGTGTTTTGTGATCGAAATAGCTTTTCCCCAATTTGTGGGCAAAATAGTATCTTCCCAATTCCTTGATGCGATCTTTGAGCATATAACTCACCACCAGGGCAACAAAGAATGGCATGGTGAAATTGCCGTAAGTTTTTTGAAAGGAAAAGGCTATTGCAGTAGCAAACACCATCGAGATACCGGCTGCCAGACTCAGAAAGATTTGTTCCTTTAAGATGCCGTCTTTTTTGCGGCGCGCCGTGAGAAAGAGTACGTTTTCGGCGTATTTTTTCAGCAGATTGAATTGGTAAACCAACTCACGGTTTTTTCTGGCTTTCTGGTTTTCGGTTATGGGAATATCTTTTGAAGTTTTGTAGCCTCTTTCTTTTTTAATCAATTGAATCAGCAGGTTACGGGCCGGAGATTGTTTCCTTTTATCTGTATGGCTTAAGTTGTCGAGCAATCTAAAAGCGTGTTGCTCAATCAGATTGCTCATAAAAATATCACCAAAATGATAGAAATTGAGCAAATTTGTTTCAATGGTTGGCACATTGATGATTCGCCTCAGATCGCGGTACGAACTTGTTAATTTGCGAATATTACTCACAAAGGTGTCAATCAGAAAATCCTTGTCTTCATCAATTTTGTTCGACAGTATGTGATTGGTTTCGTTACGGATAGCACTTTTAACAATCGAAACGAACATCTTGATGTGGTATTCGTATTTATTGATATTGGTGCGGCTTGGGTCGCTGGCTACAGTGTTGAGGGCAGTTTCGAGCAGATTGATCGGGCTGTTAGAATCCTGAATAATATCGCGGAGCAAATATACCGGCGTGATCAGTCGGATGTTGGATTTCAGGTCTTTATAAAAGTCTTTTTTCTCGTAGGTGTAAGGGTTGATATCCAGGCTGTTTGGAATAAAAATCCAGGTGTTTACCACAAAATCGTTGCGTTTTTGTTTTCGTCTGGTGGTAAAACCTAGTTTAAGTTCAACTGAAAATTTGTTGTGTATTTTTACCTGATCATCAATCATAGCTTTGTTTTGAGTAAACGGGATTTAAAAAATTCCGAAAACGCCATTGGGAGTTATGCCCAGGAAACGGAACCAGGTTTCGCCGGCAAAAATGATCAGCAGATAGGCAATCAGCATCATGCTAAAACCAAATTTGAAAGCATCGGTATAACTGTACATATCCGTTTCGAAAAGCAGTGCTGCCGGTTTGCTGTTAAAAGGCAGCACATACACATGCTCAATCATAAATGCTGTGGGCAAGGCCAGACTAATCACATCGTAGCCAAAGCGATTGGCTACCCCAATGGCGATGGGAATAAAAATCATGGTGCGCATGGTTTTGGATTGAAAAATAAGTGCGCTAAAAATCATCACACCGGTGAGCAGCAGATAAAGCAACCAGAAATGGGTATGATCGCCAATTCCCAGACGATCGAAAAATGCATTAACCGAAATGGATGGCAGGTCTGTTATCGAAAATCCTGATCCCAGCGTATAGGCGCCTGCCGAAAAAAGCATCAGGTGCCACGGAATGTCCACATCGTTCCATTTTACAACGCCAATGCGAGGAAGCAAAGCCACTATAGCACCTACAAAAGCTACGGCTGTTGCACTGATGCCGTGCAATCTGTCGGTTGCCCAAAATCCCAGGATGGCAAGGAAGATAATGATCGAACGGATTTCTTCTCCATTGATTTTTCCCAGTCTTTCATATTCCTGACGCAGGCGTTGCATACCGCCTTCAATTTGCGGGATGCGCTCGTCCGGACTCAGCGGGAAATAAATTTTCATAGCCAGCAGATATCCAACAAACATCAATCCGACCATTACCGGAAACATCGCCATCATCCAGTCAGAGAAGTAAATATTGCCTCCAATTGCTCCTCCAATCAGCGCGGCAGCCAAAAGATTCGCTCCCGATCCGGTAACAAAAGCTCCTGCTCCCAGGTTGATATCGAGCAAGTTTTGCAAAACGATGCTTCGGCCAAAATTGTTTTTGCCGTCACCACTTCGAGCACCATAGATGGCTGCGATCACCATAAAAATGGGTAGTAAAATGGCTGCTTTAGCAGTGGTGGCCGAAATAAAAGCCGACAGGATTACATTAATCACAATAAAACTGATGAAGATGGTTCCGGCATTTTTACCAAATCGCAGGATAAACCACAAGGCAATGCGTTTGGCTACTCCGGTTTTTACTAACATGCTGGCCAACACAAACGACATGATGTTGAGCCACATAACCGGATGACCCAATTGTGCATAGGCTTCTTTTTCGGGCAAAACACCAGTTAGCACAAGGCTGATGATCAGGATAAGCGAGGTGAGGTAATTGGGGATAGCCTCGGTAATCCACAAAATGATGGCACCCAAAAAAATGGCAAGCATCAGATGATTGGAACGGATAAAACCCTCAAAACCCAGCAGATCGTATGCTGCCTTGGCTTTGGCGGCAACCAGACTGGCAGGGTCGAATTCGTATAAAAAAGATATGTGAGCAAAGAAGCCGAAATAGATAAAAGCCAGAATCGAAAGTGGAATACCTGCAATGGCAAGGCTTCGCTCAATTTTCGATTTACTTCTTTTGGGCAGTTTCTCGATACGGTAATTGTGCATATCGAGTACATCGTAGGTTTTGGCTTTTTTTTCGGCTGTGTTTTCCATTGTTATTGTAAATTCAATCGTTCAAACATAAGCTGTATAAGCAAAAAAAATACAGGCAAACAGGAATTAAACCACTGTTTGCCTGCAACCTTCTATCACCATTTAGAATAAGGATTTTTCATCAACATGGAGTTGTAGTAGCGCGCATCGCCGGTTACCTCTTCTCCGAGCCATTCAGGTTTTTCAAATGATTCATCTTCGGCCGAAAGCTCCACTTCAGCAACGATTAGTCCCTGGTTTTCACCATAAAACTCATCTACCTCAAAAGTATGTTTACCGGCATCAACCAAATAGCGTGTTTTATCAATTGCGCCGGGTTCGCAGATTTGCAGCAGCTCTTTCACCTCTGCCACCGGAATTTCTTTTTCCCATTCGTAGCGGCTGGCACCCGAAGCACTGCCGATACCTTTGATGGTAATAAAACCTTTTTCGCCTTTGATGCGAACCCTCACGGTACGTTCCGGAACGGAAGAAAGATATCCCTGCACAATACGGGTTGATTTTTTGCTGAAAGGCTTAAAATCGCCTTGCACCAGAAATTTGCGTTCAATTTCTTTTGCCATTTTATATTTTTGCTAAGGGTTTGTTAATCATGCCAATAACACGTTTGATAGCTTGTAGGTAATTGATGTTTTCAGCACCTTCGAGACCCAGGTCTTTGATGGTTTTTTTGATGTCATCAATTTCCGTTGATTCAGAATTGATTGTCATTACTTTAGCATCGTTAATGGTTACGATGCCGTATTCGCAGATGGTGTCGTTAATCATGTAAGCAAACCGATGTTTATGCACCCTGACTGCTTGCAGATTGGGATGAATATTGATGAGATCCAAAAATTCCTCAAGCGTATAAACATCCTGATACAGGCTTGGAATTTCTACCCGAAAGGCAGGAAATACTTCTTTGGTCAGCATTTTTGTAGCCATCGGAAATTCGCCTTTCATCAGGGGATTCCATTGTTCGAGACCATCGATGGTTTGCACAAAGGTTTTGATATCCATTTTGCCATCGCGGATTTTTGTATTGTTGATGTCGTTGGTTCGCGAAAGGATATAGATTTCGTCGGAATGTCGTTCCCTAACCTTTTCAGGAACGGGAGCAGAAAGTCTTTTCATTTGCTGGTGAGCCTCATCAAAGTTTTGTCCAAAGGACCTGAACTCGAAGCGGGGTTTTGATAGTTCGCCAATTGCGATTTTTTCTTTAGTCATGGTATTTCATTTAGTATGAAAATTATAAGCAAACTGTTAATACAGGATGATAAATAAGCTACAAGAAGGAAACTGACCAGCCACATTGGGCTGGTCAGCTATAAACAAAGCTAGTTAGGGCAAAGTGCCGGCATTGTTGTTTGAGCTTCCTCTGGTTATTTCGGTGAATATCACAAAATTATCCGATCCATCGGGTTTGCGGCCATAGGATTGTGTTTCTTCCATAGCACCAAAGCTGATGTTGTCGATGATTTGTCCGTCAGCATTTTCGAGCCAAACTTCATCGCCACCACTCGACAAGCCAAATCCACTTTCATCTTCCGTATCTACTACAATCACATAAAAACCATTGGCCGGAATGACAGTTCCTGCTTCAAATTCTTTTTTTGGTTTTGAGCCACTTTGGCCACCATTATCATAGATTTTGAATCCGCTGAGGTCAATTTCGGCATCAGTAGTATTGTAGATTTCAATCCAGTCAGGATTTTCAGTAGTGCCTCTTGAATAGGCTTCATTCATCAGTACGCTTACTGTTGGAGGAGGCATGGTGTTGTCGTTGGCAGCTCCAGGAGTTATCGTATGAAGCAGTTGCCAGCTATCGGTTCCGTCGGGATAACGGCCATAGGATTGTGTTTCTTCCATAGCGGGGAAAACTACATTGTCAACGATATCACCAGCTGGATTTTCGAACCAGACTTCTTCGCCACCACTTGAAAGGCCAAAACCGCTTTCATCTTCAGTGTCAACAACAATCACATAATAGGCTCCGGGAGCTATCATGGTTTCTGCCGGGAATTCTTTTTTAGGTTTGCTACCACTTTGTCCACCGCTGTCGTAAATTTTATATCCGGTTAGGTTAATAGTTGATTCTCCGGCATTGTAAATCTCGATCCAATCAGGATTTTCGGTTGTTCCGCGCGAGTAGAGTTCGTTCATCACCACCACACCTGCAGGAGGCATAGTGTTATCGTTGGCAGCACCAGGAGTAACTACATAAAGTGTTTGCAGGTTATTGTCGCCATCGGGATAGCGGCCAAACGACTGGTTTTCTTCCAGCGCAGGGAAGCTGATGTTGTCAATGATTTCTCCGGCCACATTTTCGAGCCAAACGTCTTCACCACCACTTGATAGGCCAAAACCGCTTTCGTCTTCGGTGTCAACAACAATCACAGTCCAGCCATGTGCAGGGATGATTGTTCCGGCAGGAATTTCCTTTTTGGGTTTTGTACCTTCTTGTCCGCCACTGTCATAAATTTTGAATCCACTGATATCAGCTTCAAAATCTGAGGTGTTGTAGATTTCTATCCAGTCAGGATTTTCTGCATTGCCCTTGCTGTAGATTTCGTTCATTTTTACGATGGCAACAGGATCAGAAGTGCTGTTGGGCGCACCTTTGGTGATTGTATTGAGCAATTCCCAGTTATTGCTTCCATCAGGATTACGGCCGTAGGATTGTGTGGGTTCCATAGCCAGGCAGTTCACATTGTCAATCAGGTTGCCACTTGCATTTTCGAGCCAAAGTTCATCGCCACCACTTGAAATTCCGAATCCGGCCTCATCGTCAGTGTCAACAACAATCACTAAAAATCCTTTTGCAGCAACTACCGAACCTTCCGGGAAGGCTTTTTTAGGTTTTGAACCCGACTGTCCACCGGCATCATAAATGAGATAACCCGAAATGTCAACGGCGATATCAGAGGCATTGTAAATCTCTACCCAGTCGGGATCTGCTGCTGTTCCTCGCGAATAGATCTCGTTCATCAGGATGAGTGGGGCACCAACGGTATAACTGGCCGTAGTTTGAGGGGCGCCTTCGGGGAAGTAGGTCGTTTGTCCGTTAACGTTAGTGGCAGCCACATAATAGTTTACGGTAACATCTGAAGCTTGTCCGGGGATATTCGCGGTATAAGTTTCACCGTTTGCTGTCATGTCCACTTTTGTCATGGCTTCTGCCCCGGGGGCATAAAACAGGCTAACGCTTTGCACGCCATTCAGGTCGGTAACTTTTACGCTAACCATTACTGCTTCATTTTCTGAAGGAGCTTGTGGAGTTATTGTCAGGTCGCTCACACTGGGTGGCCCCTGAAATACTTCGTCTTTCAGGCATCCTGTGAAAAAGATTCCCATCAGGACGACTATAAGCATTAAACTTTTTGTTTTCATGTGTAATATTTTTTTTGATTAGTGATTTGTTTAGAAAGCTACTTCGAAGCGGAGGGCAATCATATTGTATTTTTCGCCTGCTTTTCCTTCGGCTTCTACCACGGCAGCCGGATCGCGGGTGAGGTCGCCATTGGCATCGTGCCCAACGTAGAGTTTGCCCTTGCCCGAAGCATACCGATCATGTTTCAGATATGCATAGTTGAGCATTATCTTGACATTGTTATTTACATAATAATTTAAGGCAACTGTAAGGCCTTCGCCAGCACCTCCCATAATCTTATCGAATCCGCTGTTGAGGCTCAGGTAGTCGTACCTTAAGGCAAGCTCCAGGTCGCCCCAGCTTTTGCCGCGTGCTACCTGTGTAAATTCAGCATCACGGGTGTCGTACTGATATTGTCCGCCAAAAATCAACCAGCTTCCAAAAGCATAAAAACCATCAAAATGATGTGTGCCCAAATCATCTTTTTGAGTAACATCACTCATCATATATTCACTCTGAAAGCGGAAGTTGCGATAGTAAGCTGCCAATTCAAAATTGGTCAGAACAGTGTGATCTACATGGGGGATCAAATCAGTATCGATATACTTTTTGCGGTTAATACTGGATAGCGAACGGGTGCTGTAACGCAGTGTTCCAGGCGATTCAGCATCAGTTTTTGGGGTGCGGTAAGAAGCAGCTGCTCCCAGATGAATGCCTTTGGTGTGGTCATTGTAAAATGGCATGGCTACTACTTTTCCGGTCCAAGAAACACCTTCATCTGTTCCGAAATCTTTGTTGTTATCTTTCGAGAACAAACGCTCTTCAGGATCGCCAACAGTCTGGAAGTAAACTCCTCCGTTCAAATTCAACCAGTTGTACTGATAATTGGCCGACAGACCCACATGGCGAGAAGGTGCCAATGCATTCACCACATTGGCACGTTCAATAAAGGTGATATAACGCGAAGTGGTTGTGCGCTCCATCGAGAAGCCTTCTTTGTAATGACCAACTTTTACCTGAAATCCTTCGTTGAAATTATAAGCCAGATAAGCATCTTTGAGCTCAAGCTCTGAGTTAGCAATGTCAAGATCGAACTCGGCATACCAATTTGTGGCAAATTCTGTTTTTACGGCGAAACGTGCTCTTCGGATGGAAGTGCCGTTGCCAATAGGATTCATGGGTTCGCCAAAAAACATGGCTCCATCAGCCTGCACCCGCACATCAAACCAAATACGGTAATCCTGTTTTGTGCTTTCCAGCACAAGGATACCATTTCTCTCTTCGGCAAAGAGTGGGTTTCGGTTTACTTTAACCCCATATTGATTGTAACGGATGTTGCTTACCATTTCTACATCGAGCGTGTTTTTTCCATTCAGGAACAACTCAATTTCATCATGATCCGGATGGTTAAAAATCAATGTGTTGGTAGATTGCGGATCCACTTCGATGGTGTAGGTTCCATCGGCAGCCGTTGTGGTGGCTGCAATGGCTCCTTTGAGCCTCACAGTTACATCGGCAAGTGCTTTTCCGTCTTCGGAAGATAACACCTTGCCGGAAACCTTGAAAGATTGAGCCATAGCTGTTGCGATTCCAAAACCGAACAAAATGGCTAAAAACATGCATAATTTTTTCATAGCATTTGGTTTAAAGATTATTAATAAAGTTTATCAGGTTTTCGTCTTTTGAAAGACCAAGTTTCTTTTTAAGTCTGTAGCGGGCTATCTCAACACTTTTTGGAGAAATATTCATAAGCGTGGCAATTTCTTTGCCGGGCAAACTCAGGCGTAGCATGGCCGCAAGCCGTTTTTCGTTGTCTGTCAGATCAGGAAAGGATGTTTCAAGTTTTTGCAGGAAATCACGATGTACCTGTTCGATCTGACCATAAAAGTCTTCCTTTTCGCTTTTGAACGACATGCGTTGTTTGATCAGGTTTTCGAGTGCAAGTAGTTTTTGAGGAACCTTATTGCCATCTTCAATTTGTCTGGTGCTGTTAATCTCATTGAGTATAGTTTCCAAAAACTCACGTTGCTCGCTCAGGTTAAGTGCAGCATCAATAAATTCTTTTCTTTTGCTTTCAAGTTTTCGTCTTAAGGTTTCCTTTTCATTTTGAATGGCGGTAATCTCAAGATCGGTAAGGGCTTTTTGTGCGTTATAGGATTCGTTTTGCTGAGACAGGAGTTGATTTTCAGTTTTGAGTCGTTTGCGCTGCTGGTAAAATACGATATAAATTAAAATACTGATTATCAACGCAAAAAATACGATGATTCCAGGAATAATGAGGTCGTATTCGATCAAACCATTGTTGGAGGAAGCAATATGTTCTGTAAAGGGTTGCGATGCCTGTGTTAGACTGCTTACCTGGAGGTTGAATACATTTTGGATAAAGAATAACGAAAAATAGGTAATGATTCCGGCGGCGATAGGAGTTGTAATCCAACCCAGAGCAACACTAGCCAAAACACGTGTTTTGATTTCTTGTGTTCCTTTTATCAGGCCAATGCCCAGCACCGATCCTATCACAACCTGTGTGCTCGAAACCGGAACCAAAGGAAGGGCAGGCAAACCGATACTGTTCAAAAATCCTGACAGTGATGCAGATGAAAATAAAAAAAGCACCAATGCCTGCGAAAGCACTACCACAATGGCTGCTTCTGCCGAAAGGGATAAAATGCCATTGCCAATGGTGTTCATCACCCTCTCGCTGTAAGTGAAAATGCCAACAGCTATGGCAAGGCCACCAATCAGAAACAATAGCTGTATGCCATCCAATGCAAACAGCCCAAAATCTATCACCACATCCGGAGCCGCAGAAATGAATACACCCATGATGTTGGCAATGTTGTTGGCTCCTAAACTATAGGCACCAAATGCACCGGCCAGTATCAGGCTGATGCGAATCAGTGCGTCCAGTTTTATGACATGAATTTTTGATTTTCGGAGCACAAATCGCATCAATTTATAGAGCAATGCTGCAAAGAGGGCTCCCAGAATGGGTCCGCTAACCCAGGTAGAAACAATTTTCCATAAAGTGTTCTGATCAGGCTCGTTTCCGGTGAAGAGTGTCCAGCCGATAATCCCGCCAACAACTGCCTGGCTGGTAGAAACAGGAAGGGCTTTTCGGGTCATCAAAAATACAGTAAGTGCTGCTGAAACCGTAACTGTGAAACCGCCGGCCAAAGCATCCACTGCACCTAATGCATTGAGCGTTTCGGCACCTCCTTTACCCTGGAAAACCGCACCTATTATTACGAAGACACTTGCAATCCAGGCAGCGCGTTTGAAGCTTACCATTTTTGCTCCCACTGCCGAGCCAAAAATATTGGCAGCGTCATTGCTTCCCAGCGACCAGCCCAGAAATAAACCTCCTGATATGTAGAGTAAGAAAAGCAATTCGTTATGTGTTACAAATTAGATTGTTCTTTTGATTGCCATTATGGTTAGCAGATCGGCAGCCCGTTCGGCTGCGTCTGAAAGATTTTCAATATGCAGGGTAAAATATCTGAGGTGAAATTTTTCGCTTAACTTAAGTGTTGGCATATCCTGGAATACTTTTCTTTTGATGCTGTCGGCCAATTTGTCTGCTTCCTGTTCGTATAGATAAACACGATGAATTTTTTCTTTGATTGATTCCGGGTCGCGGAAGTAGGCGCGGGCAGCCGGAATCACGGTTTCAGCAGCCAAAACAGAAAGCTCTGTCAGCTTGATCATATCGTTGTGCAGCACCGATGGAATAAATGGAATCTCTACATCAAACTGAAACAAATTTGTTTTGGTGAGATCGATAAAATTATCGAGATCCTCAAGCAAACGCATGATATCGCCTCTAAGCTGCGGCATCAGCGATTGCGTATAGAGCATGTTTTCGATTTTGCGTTTTATGATGTCGGCTTCTGTTTCGAGGGTGGACAGGGTTTTTAGGTTGTCGGCAAAATTTTCCTTATTTTCATACAGGTAATTTTTAACTCCTTCCTGAAAAATGAGCACACCCTGATCAATTTTGTCCATAAAACGTTCGATCAGTTCGATGGATTTGTTGGCATGTTTAAAGGTGAACATAAGCTGAATTTGAATTGAGGTTATGCGAAGTCAAATGTAAAGATTAATTAACATTAAATTAATATGATGTTTCCGTTTGTTGGAGGTAGTAAATATTTATGTAGTGTTATAAATATTCATAACATATAGAAAAACAAATGATAAGCAAAAGAATGTAGTGCATGAATCCCAGCGCCTTTAATTCTGTATGAAATTGGTAGGGTGTGTGTAGTGGGTTTGAAATTACAATTTAGAATCATTCTAAAGGGAAATTTTGCCATACAAGCGTTAAAACAGTTCTGATTTTATGATTTTCGATAAATTCAGTTTGGCAATTGGTCACAGTAAAACCATGCTCAGTTGTATGGAAAATCTTCTCATGCTTATCTCTTGCATCATCTGACAGGAAAATATTTTTGAGAATTATGCTTATTTCAAAAACCTTAACTAAA
>JAQVGO010000071.1 GCA_028696715.1 Bacteroidales bacterium | reverse complement strand
GCACTTCAATTTTTAGGCAAAAGTCCTGAAGAAATGATACTCGAATTTGAGCAGCAGAATCAATAGCCTAAAAAAAACCCGCACACCTTAATGAGCGGGTTTTTTTATAGAAATATTCAAGTTTTATAAGATGTAACTCAGCCCGATACGTCCGCCCGAAGCTGCATTACCACCACCGAATTCAAGGTTAACTGCCCAACGATCGTTCCAATAATAACGACCACCGATTTGTGCATCGATACCAAATCCGGAGGCATGACTTCCATCATAACCGCTGGCTGCATTCCAGATGACCCAACCGGCACTTATTCCAGCGTAGAAATCCCATTCGCGCGGAATGTTCAACAAGGTGTTAAAATGATAATTTCCGTTGGCAAAAAGTCCAATTATGGTATGGCCATATTTGGTCCCGCTCCATTTTTCGCTGTATGAACGGAAAGAAGCATTGAACCCGACGGTGATATCAGGGTGCACTCCAAAGTCCATTCCTACATAAAACGGGACTCCCCAGTTCGAAAAACCGGTTCCAAAATTTAGCTGCTTGCCACCATCGCCGATCGGGCTTTGGGCAAAGCTTAAACTTGCTGAGAAAAAAAGCACTAAGGCTACAATTAGTTTTTTCATAATTTTTTGAGGTTTTTAATTAAAAATTTATTTAGCATAACTCACCGCGCGTGTTTCGCGGATGACGGTGATTTTTATTTGTCCGGGATAGGTCATTTCTGTCTGTATTTTGCGCGAAAGATCATAAGCCAGGCGATCGGCATCGGCATCCGTCACTTTGTCGGCACCCACAATCACACGCAACTCACGTCCGGCCTGTATAGCATAGGTTTTGATGACGCCGGGATAAGCCAAAGCCATTTCTTCCAGTTTTTTCAGCCTCTGGATGTAGGCTTCAACTACTTCGCGACGAGCACCTGGACGGGCACCTGAGATGGCATCACAAACCTGAACTATCGGTGCAATCAGCGTTTCCATCTCAATCTCGTCGTGGTGAGCCCCAATGGCATTGCAAACATCTGGTTTTTCTTTGAATTTTTCGGCTATCTTCATCCCCAGGATGGCATGAGGCAGCTCTTCGGCATTTTCGGCTATCTTACCAATATCATGCAACAAACCGGCACGCTTTGCAATTTTGGTATTGAGCCCCAGTTCGGAGGCCATGGTAGCACTCAGCTTTGCCACTTCAATGGAGTGTTGCAACAGGTTTTGACCATAGGAAGAGCGGTATTTCATCCGGCCAATCATCTTGATCAGCTCACCATGCAGGTTGTGAATACCTAAGTCGATCACAGTTCTTTTGCCTGTTTCCAAGATCTCCTGTTCGATTTGTTTTTCTGTTTTCTTTACCACCTCTTCAATACGGGCAGGATGGATGCGACCATCGGTGACAAGCTTTTGCAAAGAAATGCGTGCTATCTCACGTCGTATCGGATCGAATCCTGAGAGCAAAATGGCATCAGGGCTGTCATCAATAATTATCTCCACCCCTGTGAGGGCTTCCAGGGCTCTGATATTACGGCCTTCGCGACCAATGATACGGCCTTTTATTTCGTCGCTCTCGATATTGAAAACAGTAACTGTATTCTCAATCGCATGTTCGGCGGCCGTCCGTTGGATGGTTTCTACCACAATCTTTTTGGCAGCCATATTGGCTGTAAGTTTTGCTTCTTCCGTAATATCTTTCACCAGAATCATGGCTTCAGAGGTGGCCTCATCTTTTATCAGCTCGATCAGTTGCTCTTTGGCTTCGTTGGCCGAAAGGCCCGAAACTTTCTCGAGCAGCTTCACTTGTTCTTCCTGCACCTTATCCAACTCTTCCTGACGTTTATTCAGTATGTCGAGCTGTGTATTCAAATTCTGACGTAATGCATTGAGTTCTTTTTGTTTGCGCTGGTAATCCTCCATTTTTTGCGCAAATTGCTGTTCCTTATTCTGAAGTCTGTTTTCTGCTTTCTGAATCTCACGGTTCTTCTCTGAAATCATTTTTTCGTGGTCAGATTTCAGCTGGATAAATTTTTCCTTGGCTTGCAGAATCTTCTCTTTTTTAATCACCTCGGCTTTCTCTTTGGCTTCTTCCAAAAGCAGCTCACCTTTTTTGGTAAGCGCCTTGCGAAGCACCGTAGCCGCCAAAAGTGCTCCCAGACCTAATCCGGCCAGTAGCAACAGGGCATAAATCAAGATTTCCATAGTTAATAGCTTTTCAATCGCCCGAAATAAAAGGAAAAAGAACAAAAAAAATTGCCCGACTTAATTCAAAGGAGTTGGTAAACCCCTCTCAGACACGTTTAGGGCAGCCTGACCGCGCAAACTTCCACTGTTTTGCCAAGGGCAAAACTCCCTAAGGAGTGAGGCCTGTTTTTGTGATCAATGAGCAAACCCTTATGATGGTAATGTTGAGTTTACAATCACGGTTTGAATTAAGCGGGCAAATATCTTCAAAGAACTAATGCTGCCATATTACAATGTAAGATGATCTGTTAACAGCGCGTCCAGCTGATACAGTTTCTCATCCAGACGGTTATTTGTAAAAGCAAGCTCATCCATCAATACGGCCTCCGAAGTGGCCAGCTGAAGTGCTGTCATGGCCAGTAAATCCTGATGATCTTTGTAGGCATAAGCATCGGCATAGGCCTTTAAACGATCGTTAATCTGTGCAGCAGCTTTACGAACCCGCTCCTCCTCCTCTGCCTGTATCCGCAATTTGTAGGTTCGTTCTGCAATGATGATATTGATCGTGATTTCATTCATATTTTCGCTGTTCGCTATCCTTTGTTCAATAATGCAACACAATAATCTATTTCCCGCATCAGCCCTTGTATGAGCTTTCGTCCTTCTTCTACATCCTTCTCGTTTTCGAGCGCGTTTACGATAATTTTTTTATTTATTTGATCTGTTAATTGACTGTGCGATTGTTGAAGCTCCGCCAATTCCGACTTCAAGGCTTCGTTTTCGTCAGTCAGACCTGCAACCTTTTTGCTTAACTCTTTATTGCGCGCTATCAGCTGTTGTATCTTAAGTTCGATACCGGCAAGAAGCACACTGGTTTCAGCCATCGCAATTCGGGTTTTAGATCTTAGTACAAAAGTACAAATTTTAATGCTGTCGCAGCAAGAAATAGCCTGATAAAATATAACAGACCCATCGAATTTAAATTTAACATTTTGTTTAGGTGCACTTTAAATGATGCTTTGTAACTTTCAGAATCCAAAATCAGATTTCACTTTTTATTGTACTTTAGCTTTCCGAAAAAATGGTCAGCATAGCTTAAGGCCCAAACAACAAAAATTTACTGTTGATTATGAATGAGTTTTTTATCCATTACCTCTGGGAGAACAAACTGCTGAAACCAGGCCTGCAAACCACCGAAAAGGAACCCATACAGATTCTTCATCCCGGCACACGCAATGCTGATGCAGGCCCCGATTTTTTAAATGCCAGAATAAAAATCGGCGAAACCACCTGGGCCGGAAATGTTGAAATCCACACCCTGGCCTCCGACTGGTACAAACATCATCACGATCAGGACAAGGCTTACGAAAATGTGATTTTGCATGTGGTTTATTCTGACGACAAAACCGTTTACGACAGCCAGCGAAAACCCCTGCAAACCTTGGAAATAAAAGACAAATATCCTTCAGAAGTTTTACTTAAGTACCGAAAGTTTGTAGATAGCAAACAATGGATAGCCTGCGAAAATCAAGTGCACGATGTGCAATGGTTCACCTGGCTTTCGTGGCTCGACAGGATGATTGCCGAACGTCTGGAGCATAAAACTTCCATCGTTTATGCGATGCTGGCTCAAAACAATAACGATTGGGAAGTGACTTTTTATCAGCTTTTGCTCAGTAATTTTGGGTTTAAAGTAAATCAGGCTCCTTTCGAACGGCTGGGAAAAATCATGCCCCTTTCGGTTTTGCTCAGGCATCGCGACAATCTTTTTCAGCTCGAGGCCTTACTTTTTGGCACAGCAGGCCTGTTAAGCAACAACTTTGAAGATGACTATGCTGTTAGCCTGAAGAAAGAATATGATTTTTTAAGACACAAATACGGCCTTTCGCAGATGCAGGCTCAGGAATGGCGCTTCATGCGAATGCGCCCGGTCAACTTCCCTACGATTCGACTGAGCCAGCTTGCGGCTTTGATTTATAAAAACGGACAGTTGTTTTCGAATATCCGTTATGCCAAAACAAGCGAAGAAATCATTGCTTATTTCAGGGTTGAGGCATCAGATTATTGGACCAACCATTATCAGTTTGATAAGCCTTCTGCCGGAAAACCCAAAAAACTTGGCGAAAGTGCAATCCATATCCTACTGATCAATGCGGTGGTTCAAACACTTTTTGCCTTTGGCAAGACCCATCAGGATCAGCAGATGCAGGACAAGGCCCTGATGCTGCTCGAATCACTCGATGCAGAAAATAACAACCTTATCCGAAAATTTGAGCAGGCAGGCCTAAAAGTAAGTAATGCCTTGCATTCGCAGGCTTTGATTTATTTGCATCAATCCTATTGCAAACCACGACGCTGCCTTGAATGTAGGGTTGGACATGTATTGTTGCGTGATGTTTAAAAAATTAAATATAATCCATTATGCATTTGATTTAGTGCATATTAATCAGAATTACAACCAGCTCTTCAAACTTTTATTTGTGATTGGCAAACAATTTTCTAAAATTTGTCTGCTGCAAATGACAGTTTTGCTGAGGCCGGACTAAGAATTTGCTTGATACTGAACCCCAAAAACCACCTTTATGAATAATTTCCTCGCTGCTGTTGATTCCGCGATACAAGTTTATAACAATTACGTTGGCGGCTATCTGATCCTTTTGATGCTTATCCCAACGGGAATCTATTTCGCATTTAAGCTCAGGTTTTTAAACATCACAAAGATCGGACATGCCGTGAATGTTATCCGCGGAAAATACGACAGTAAGGAGGCAGCGGGTGATGTAAATCATTTTAAAGCACTCACAACAGCTTTATCTGCTACTGTGGGCACAGGAAATATTGTAGGTGTGGCACTGGCCATTTATCTGGGAGGGCCGGGAGCTGTTTTTTGGATATGGGTGACAGGTTTTTTGGGCATGATGCTCAAATACACCGAAGTGACCCTCGCACAGAAATACCGTAAATTCAACAGTGACGGTACCGTATCCGGCGGACCGATGTATTATATGGAATTTGGCCTGAAGGACAAGCTTGGGAAATGGGCTAAAGTGCTGGCAGTGGTCTTTGCTACTGCCACAATTTTATGCTCCCTGGGAACCGGCAATATGGCGCAATCCAACTCCATGGCCGATGCCATGTTGACCAGTTATGCCATCCCCAACTGGATATCAGGAGCCGTGATCACCTTTTTAGTTTTACTGGTTGTAATAGGCGGAATCAAACGTATTGCTGATGTCACCTCACGTTTGGTTCCCTTTATGGCAGTCATCTATATTTTGGCCACATTAGCTGTGATTGTTGGAATGTATGATCATGTTCCTGCAGCTTTTTCACTCATTTTTCGGGATGCTTTCACGGGCACTGCTGCGGCCGGCGGTTTTGTAGGAAGCACCTTTATCATGACCTTGATCTGGGGTGTGAGGCGGGGTTTGTTTTCCAACGAAGCCGGTCAGGGTTCGGCACCCATTGCCCATGCTGCTGCCCGCACCAGGTATCCAGCCCGCGAAGGTATTGTCGCGCTGTTGGAACCCATGATCGACACCATTATTATCTGCACCATGACGGCACTGATGATTATCGTAACTGATGCCTGGACGCTCGAAACGATGGGAGTTGGAATGACAGTAGAAGCCATGAATACAGGTCTGCATCGCTTTGGCATCGACGGACTCGGGGGGCACATCATTGCTTTTGGACTTTTGCTGTTTGCCTTCAGCACCATCATCAGCTGGTCGTATTATGGCTCCAGGGCTGCCATCTATCTGATAGGCGAAAAAGCCGTGAAACCTTATCTGTATCTTTATGGTCTCTTTGTGTTTTTTGGTTCCATCTGGGGACTGGATATTGTATGGCATTTTGTGGATATGGTGATCACCTTTATGACCATCCCTAACCTGATTGCACTGCTGCTGCTTTCGCCGGTAGTTGTAAAAGAAACCAAACGCTACTTTAAGCATATGGAAAGCCTGAAGAATCAATCCAATTAAAATGAAGAAACTGTTTCTGCTTTTATTTTTTGTCTGTTTGGTAATACAAATCAAGGCAGGCACGGCACAAGAAGTTGCTGAAGCAGATTCAACAGCGACCATTTCCTCCAGGATCAATCAGGCATTCACACCTTTTGTTGATCAATTGACGGCTGTTTTGTTCTGGGATCCTTTTGCAGCCATTGGAGTGTACGACCCACAACTGTACGATAAAACCGGACAGCTGGTTTTGGATGAAAAAGGCACACCTGTTCAGGCACCCTTAAAGCTGATTGTAGTTTGGCTGATGGCAGGAGGATTGTTTTTCACTTTCTATCTCCGTTTTATTAATCTGAGGGCTTTCCGACATGCCATTGGGCTGGTGAGTGGCAAGCACAACAAGAAGGACTCCAAAGGTGAGGTGTCTCATTTTCAAGCTTTAACAACAGCCTTATCTGCCACTGTTGGTCTGGGCAATATTGCAGGCGTAGCCGTTGCCATCTCCATTGGCGGGCCGGGAGCAACCATTTGGATGATCATGGCCGGATTGCTGGGTATGTCGCTCAAATTTGCCGAATGTACGCTGGGACTAAAATACCGCATCATCAACGAAAAAGGTGAAGTTTCGGGTGGTGCCATGTATTACTTAAAAAACGGCCTCTCGCGCAAAGGCCTTATGCCATTGGGAATTGTGCTGGCAGTAACTTTTTCGGTGATGGCAATCGGAGGATCGGTAGGAGGAGGCAATATGCTGCAGGCTAATCAGGCTTTTGAGCAGCTGACAACTTTCTTCCCTTCCTTATCGGGTTATGGCTTTTGGTATGGATTGCTGATGGCCTTTTTTGTAGGACTTGTGATCATTGGTGGAATAAAAAGTATTGCCAGTGTCACTTCACGGATTGTGCCTTTCATGGCCGTGCTCTATGTGGCTGCTTCACTCATTATTATTGCCATGCACTTTGATCAAACCGGTCATGCATTGCAATTGATCTGGAACGGAGCTTTTGATGCCGAAGCCATGAAGGGAGGTGTGATCGGGGTGTTGATTTTTGGCTTTCAGCGGGGAGCCTTTTCCAATGAGGCCGGCGTGGGCTCTGCTTCCATCGCACATGCTGCTGCCAAAACAGATCAGCCGGTAAGCGAAGGTATTGTTGCCCTGCTCGAACCCTTTGTGGATACTGTTATCATTTGTACCATGACGGCATTGGTAATCATTTTTTCGGGAGTGTACGAAGATACCAGTGGCATTCAAGGTGTTAGTTTAACCTCAGCAGCATACGGTTCGGTTATTTCATGGTTTCCTTTTGTGCTGTTGGGTGCAGTTACGCTCTTTGCCTTTAGCACCATGATTTCCTGGTCGTACTACGGCCTGAAGGGTTTCGATTTTCTTTTTGGCGGCATCAGCCAACGCTATTTTGGCTCGCGCAAACCGGCAGGAATGCTGTTCAACAGTTTCTTTTTGCTTTGTATTATTATTGGCAGCGCAGCCAGCCTGGGTCCGGTGATGGATTTCTCGGATATGATGGTACTTTGTATGGCATTCCCAAACCTGTTGGGTCTTTTCATCCTGGCACCTGAAGTAAAAAAGGATCTGGCAGCCTACTGGGAAAAACACAAATCAGGAAAGGCATGAAAATAGTCACGCTTGCTGTTATCTGTCTGGTTTGGTTTGCTGAAGCAAGGGCGCAGCAAGACAAACAACTGTTCGAAAAGATTGCATTGATAAACAATATCACAGATCTTTTTAATAAACAATATACTGCCGGAAGCGGCATAGGATGCAGTTTTGGGCTGCAAGGCAATATACGCGAATGGGATTCAACTTCAAAGTTCACGCTAAGTTATCAATACGACGAAGTGGACTGGAAATCAACTCAAACACAAGCCGAAGCTGATAATTTATCTTGTCTCGAAGCCAGATGCAAAGGAAATCAGGCCTGTTTTACTTTGACAAATTCCAAAAACAAAAGAAAAACCTACCGAAGCGCACAACTTTTTTGCGTGCCGGACGAACAAAAACAGGTGCTGAATACTTTGCAATCGAGCCTGTTGCTTTTGAGTCCTTATTTTGAATGAATCATTTTGCTTTGGCAGGCACAAAATCCATTGATGCAGAATTTACGCAATACCTCAAACCGGTTGGTGGCGGACCGTCAGTGAACACATGCCCCAGATGGCCATCGCATGTGGCACATTTTATTTCTGTACGGATCATCCCATAACTGGTATCACGTACTTCTTTGATTTTGTCTTTGCCGATGGCTGCAAAAAAGCTGGGCCAACCCGAACCGGATTCGTATTTTGTGTCTGAATCGAAAAGCGGGGTACCACAGCCGGCACACACATAAGTGCCTTCCTCCTTGTGGTCATAATATTTGCCCGTGAAAGGTGGCTCGGTGCTGCATTGCCTTAAAATCTTATACTTTTCGGGGCCAAGCTCTTCGAGCCAAGCTGCTTCTGATTTTTCTATATTTATCTGCTTCATTACATTCGCTGGTATTTGATAAGTAGTATCCCGCTGCTGTCCGAAAACTGATACATGCTGCAACAGCAAAACCACTACAATAACTAAAAACTCTTTCCTAAACATTTATAAAATCCGATTTGAGGTATAACAATCCGGTTCAGGAATTTGTTTGCCGGATTTATTGAAGCGCAATAAAAGTAAGTGGCCTATTGTTTCTGTTCCTTACGAATCAAAGTTCTGCATCAATAACGTATAAGCATTGCGGGTTAATTTTTGCTTATTTTTACCGAAATCTAACAGGCTAAATAATGATCAAAAAAATAAGAGAAGCGGTTGACTATATCCGTAAGCAAACCGAACAGGAAGTAAAGACCGGAATAATCCTTGGCACTGGTCTTTCAGGACTCGTCAAGCTGGCCACTATTACGCATAAAATACCTTATGCTTCCATTCCGCATTTTGTTGAGGCAACTGTCGAAGGGCATCACGGACAGCTTTTGTTTGGCACCATTGCATCGCATCCGGTGGTGATGATGCAGGGCAGGTTTCATTTTTATGAAGGCTACAGCCTGCAACAGATCACTTTTCCAGTGCGTGTGATGAAGGTGCTCGGCATCGAGAGGCTGCTGATCAGCAATGCCAGTGGCGGGTTAAATCCTGAATACGAACCTGCTTCACTTGTTTTGCTTGATGACCACATCAATTTCCTGCCCAACAATCCGTTGACGGGCAAAAACCTGGACGAATTTGGCCCGCGCTTTCCGGATATGAGCCAACCCTATGATCAGAAAATGAACAAAAAATTACAGGCCATAGCTCAGGCTTTGAAAATTAAGCTTCACGAAGGGGTGTATGCCGCCTGGACAGGTCCCTGCCTTGAGACCCGTGCCGAATATCGATTTTTAAGGATGGCTGGTGCCGATTTGGTGGGCATGTCAACCGTGCCGGAGGTGATTGTGGCCAATCATATGAAGCTGCCGGTGTCGGCCATTTCGGTTGTTACTGACCTTTGTGATCCGGATAATCTGAAACCCTTGGCTCTGGATGATATCCTGGAGAATGCTGCTAAAGCCGAAGCAAAACTCATTCAGCTGATAAGTAAGTTTTTTGAAAACGCATGATCAGTCGTTTGCAAGGGGCAGCAGCATAGTGAAAACACTCCCTTTATCGGGCTCGCTTTCAATGATCAGTTTGCCGTTCAATCGCTCAATAAATTCTTTGCACAAGATAAGCCCCAGTCCCGAACTCACTTCGCCATCCGTTCCGGCTCTTCCTACTTTTGCTTCAATATTAAACAGTTTACTGATCAATTCCTGATTCATGCCAATACCTGTGTCGCTCACCACCACACTTGCAAATGCATCATCATGGCGGGCCGTTTCGATACGAATCGAACCTCCTTTAGCTGTAAACTTTATCGCATTCGAAATCAGGTTTCGCAGCACAAACAGCAACATTTGCTCATCGGCCAGAACCTTCACCTGCTTTAAAGTAGTGGTAATATTGAGCATCTTACTTTCGATAGCTTCCTGAAACAAATGCAGGACATCCTTGATAAAAACATCCGGACACAGGCTTGCTAAACTGATCTGCACATCATCACGCTGCCGCCGCGACCAGATTAACAAATTCTCCAGAAGCCCCTGCAACGCACGCGCCGACTTGTTCATGCCATCCATGAGGTGGCGCATTTCGTCGGCTGGAATATCTCCTGGCTGTTGCAGGATAATTTCCGTTAAACCGGTAAAGGAACCCAACGGACCACGCAAATCATGGGCGATCACCGAAAACAATTTATCCTTTTCTGCATTCAGAATACGCAGCTTTTCTTCATTCTGCCTGATGGCTTCCTGCATCTGATAGCGGATGGTGATATCGTGGATGATCAATAAAAGCCCCACTTCCCTTTCTTTATAATCTTTTATCAAGGAATTGGATATCAAATAATACCGGAAATTATCCTGAGCCGAAACCTCCATCTCAAGGTTGTTAGAATTATGCCTGTTCAGGAGCTTTATCAAATCTGGATATGCTTTCCAAACCGCTTCGGCATGTTCGCCATAAGGCATTTTATTCCATTTGAAAATTCTGGCACTCTCCGGATTTACCTCCACAATTCTGTTTTGCAAATCAAGTACTACCAGTCCATCTGCCATACTTCTGAAAACATGCTCGTGGGCAATGGGCATCAGATCGAGCATCCGGTAGTGTAAAATACTCACCGACATGGCCAAACCTGTGAAAGTAAAGGCAAAAGGTGTGGGATCGATATTTTCAACCGGAAAAAGATCAAACACATACAGGCTCAACGAAATAGCTGGTATCAGCAGTGCGATCAACATAAAAATCAACTGATTCCGAAACAAGGATCGCTGATATAAAAGTTTCTTTATCAAAATGATAGCTGCGGCAATGATCAGTAAATAAGAATAAATAACATGCACATAATACCAACGCCCTACTTCAAGATTCAGTAAAGGAATAGCACCCTCCGTATTCAGGCTAATATTTTTATAATAGAACCCATGAAACTCATTGGTGAGATTGAAAACCATTGTAAGGATAGGAATGGGCAACAGATAGAATAGTTGTTTGCGGCTAAGACTGGTATCCAAACCTGCATATTGCTGAACAACGAGCAACATCACTATCGGCACAAAGGGGATGAAGAGGTATTCCAGTTTGAGCCAGAAGATCATGGCACTTTCCTGGGTAGCAGATAACTCAAGACCATAAAAAAAAGACCAGGCCGCGATAAGAAACATCAGCAGGGCAAACAATCTGCCTCTTTCGGCATACCGTGTTTTGAGCCCTTGAAATGCAAGTAAAAGACTTACCAGAACCGGAGGAATCAAACTTAAAGCATAGATGTTTGCACCAGCCATCATAAACAGAATTTATCAAACTAATTAAAGGCATTTGCTATTCTGCAAGGCCTAAAATTTTGTTTACCTTCCGAAGTAATTCTCTTTTCTGAACAGGTTTTGAGATATATTCGTCAAAGCCGGCTTTTCGGAGCTTTTGCTCATCCCCTGCCAGGGCATAAGCCGTGATGGCGATAACAGGTATATCCGGATTGATTGCTTTAATTCTTTTGGTGGCTTCAATGCCATCCATCACGGGCATTTTGATGTCCATCAAAACGAGTGTAATCTCCGGATGGTTTTTGTAGGTTTCGACAGCCTCTACACCATTTATTACACGTATTGTTTTTAAATTGAACGACTTACGAATAAATAAATCCAACACGAAAAAGTTAGTGTCTTCATCTTCAGCAATCAGGACCAAATTATTTCTATCTTCGTCTTGCTGCATATTCAGTATGTTTTAAAAAATCTTGTGATGTGCGCTTTTCCTTTTCAGCTGGTAAAAATACGTTATTTTTCACTTGTCAAAGTTTTTGTTAAGGATTTCTCAACGTTTTTAATCTATCATTTCGTCTGAAAAATACAAGCAGCGTCTGTTTTGATCAACACAATTAAGCTGTCGGCTGCGGAAAACTGACGGTTAAAACAGCTCCTCTATCCGGCTCGCTTTCCAATGAAAACTACCATGCAGCATTTCCAGAAAGTCCTTACAGATCACAAGTCCTAATCCGGTGCTTGTTTCTCCGGCTGTCCCTCTATGGCCAGGCTCACGGGCGATACTAAACAATCGTTCCTTAATCTTTTTGTTCATTCCTATGCCGTAATCACGCACTTTAACAACCAATTCGTTTAGCGGGTTCAGGCTGGCATGATTGCGAATTTAAGTTGGCATGGGAACCTGTTTGCTTATTAGCGATATCAGTTCTTCTTTCAAAAAAGGTTTGGCCAGATAAGCGTCACAACCTGCTTCAAGGGCCTTTTCTTTGTCGCCCCTCAGTGCATAGGCTGTGATAGCAATTATCGGAACATCCTGCCGTATTGTTTTTATTTGGCGTGTGGCATCGTAACCATTCAGCAAAGGCAGTTTGAGGTCCATCAGTATGATGTCAAAATCAGGATGTTTTTCGAAAACCGAAACAGCTTCACTGCCGTTATTAGTAGTAGTAAGATCATATTTCTCGTCTTTCAGTGACGACTTTATGAAATGCAGGTTCGAGAGCTCATCTTCTACAACGAGTATCTTAATTTTCATTTTTCCAGCGCTTGTTTCATGGTTCATAATTGTATTTTTTGGGGGATTTGAAGTTGTTTTGACGGGAATCACCACCGAAAATAGTGCTCCTTTTTGAGGTTCAGAAGCAACGCTTATCCTCGCACCCAGCACATCGGAATAGCCTTTTGCAATGGCCAGTCCCAACCCATTTCCGCGATAAAGCTTCTTTTTACTTTCAATTTTTTGAAAACGTTCAAAAATGCGTTTCTGCTCTTGCAGTTCTATCCCAATGCCTGTGTCTTCGACAGAGATAAACAGCTGATCAGCCTCTATCCGCCATCTCAGGCTTATCTGTCCTTTCTCGGTAAACTTAAAGGCATTATCGAGCAACACATAAATAATTTTTCGCAATTTGCCCTCATCAGAATGGATGAGCGGCGACAATTCTTCCGGCGGGAAATCGGTGATAAGTTGCAGGTCGTTTCGCTGATATCTTACCATATAGGTACCTGCTATTTCATCCATTAGCTGGTAGATATTTATTTCACCAATATGCATCTCAACCTGCTCGGTTTCGATGGCCGACATATGGATGATGTCGTCGATGATCGTTGTAAGCTGGCTGCTGTTGTTGGCAATCACCTCTTTGTAAATCCTGCGTTCGTCAGCGTCTGTTTCCGCATCGTCATACAAGGCAGTAAGGCCGACTATTGCATTTAAAGGGGTGCGTATTTCGTGCGACAGATTGTTCAAAAAGGCAGTTTTAAGCTTATCACTCTGTTCCGCTTTTCTTTTGGCTTGAATCAGGTTTGTTAAATTTCGCTGACGCTGAATGGCCAGTCCGATCTGTCGCGACACAAACTCCATCAGTTCAACGGTACGCTGGTCGTAGGCATCATCGTGTTCGAAGCTTTGAACAACAACGGCACCTAATACTTCTTCGCCGGCCAACAAAGGCACGCCCAGCCACACGGCAGCCGGTTTGCCTACCAGCTTCACCAGGCCCTGCTGTTCCAGCTTCTTAAAATCGTGGCTGGTAACCAAGAGTGATTTCCGCTGCCTGACAACCAATCCCGAAAGCGAACCTTCGGCTGGCCAGACAGGGATATTTTCTACCTCGTCATTTTGATCATAGGTAGAGAGTTCATCTTTCTCGGCATTGTAAAAGGCAATAAACAGGTTCGAACAATCCATCAACTTACTCAACTCATAATGTATGGTTTGAATCAGGCTTTCGAGATTGCTGTTGATATGCACCGCATTGGTAATATTGAACAGCACCTGCTGAACCAGTTGCGAACGCTTTATCTCTGAGAGATTTACATCAACCCTGAACAATTCCTTATGGCCATCAGGAAAATTGATTACCGTACTACTGGAATAGACCCAAACAGAAGTACCGTTTTTATGTCTGAGTTCAATTTCTGAAGGAGGAATAACCGTTTCGTTTTCGAGTGCCTGTTTAAACCCTTGCCGAAAGGAGTGAGACAGATGATCGGGAATGATCAACTCAAACAGGCTTCTATCGATTGCTTCGGTGCTGCTGTATCCATAAAGTGTTTCGGAGGCACTGTTCCAATAGCGCACCCTGCCATCGGCCCGACAACCCTGTACAGCAATATTAGGGATGGTTTCGAGCAGTTGTCGGAACCTGTTTTCGCTGTCGAGCAAAACCTGTTCGTATTGCTTATTCTTTGTGACGTCTCTGCCTACTACCATCACCTCGAGCAGTTGTCCTGTGGTGGAAAAAATCCCCGAGAAACGCCAGTTGATCCAGTACGGACGACCTTCGATAAGCATTTCAAGAGCTAATTCGCTTCCTGATTCCTTTTCGGATATTTTTGCAATCTCTGCCTCGAAGGCTTCTGAAATATCCTTCCCAAACAGCTGATCCAGTGCAACATCAATCAAATCTGCTTCGTCTTTTGCTAAAAGCTTGCAGAAACTCGGACTTACAAAGGATACGATTCCTTCTTTTGGTATTAGTTTTAAAATAAAATCCTGCTGATTTGCAATCAAAATCCGGTAGCCTTCTTCGCTTTTTTTGAGGTGTTTTGCAATCACTCCAACACGCTTACGCAGCACAATAATCAGTAGCATTGCCAGAATCAGCAAGCCGGCAAAAAAGAAAATCTCAAAGTAATAGGCTTTTAGGTAGTCCCTTTTTTCATAAACAGTGAACCACTTTTCGTAAAGCTGATCATAATACCCATTTTCTTTGAGGTTGTAAAGGGCGGCATTCAACATCCAGATCAGCCGGTCGTTTCCGTTGCGAACCGCCATAGCATAAGGCACCGAACTAATATTTGCCTCCATAGGTTTCACCTGCTGCAAATCAAACTTTTTAATCAAATAGGCTGCCTGATAATTTCCCAAAACCGCTGCATCGCACTTGCCTTGATTAACAAGTTTTAATGCTTCCAGCTGGTCTTTGGTATAAATTAATTGATCTGTAATGTTCATTAGTCGCAGGTAATCGTGCATATAATCTTCCTCCTGAACAACTACTTTTTTGCCGCGCAGCTCGTCCAGGCTTGTGATGCGATGATCGCTGTGCGTAAAAATATCAAAGTTCATCATGCTATGCGTCAGGCCATAGGTAAGCTTATCCTTTCTGGCATCTGATACCAAAACGCCCATCAACAGGTCTATTTCATT
>JAQVGO010000070.1 GCA_028696715.1 Bacteroidales bacterium | reverse complement strand
GATGCTCCCGATTATTGGGCTGTTTTCTTTGAAATGAATGAAAAGGTTTATAAAACCTTCTCCGAAGAAGGCATTAATATTCCCTTCCCACAAATGGATGTGCACTTGCATCAATCCAAATAAGATAAATTCATGTAAGCGCCGGTACTTTGCCGGCGTTTTTTATTTCGTTTTGCTTCGATTGCATAAGTTTTTCCTTTGTGAAATTTGTTTGTTTGTTTTAGCGTTTGTTCGTATTGCATTAAATTTGTTTCGCAGCTGCGCTATATCCTGATTATTGACAGAACAACCCTTAAAATGATCTTTTAATTTCCAGAAGCAGGCAGACTGAAATGTTTTAAATACAACACCATGAGAAAGCACTTCCTTTTCGCATTGTTTGCTTTGATCTTCGCAGGCCATTCATGCACCGACAAAACACAACAAACCAATGAATTTTCAGACGATTTTCAAACTATAGTACAGGCTTACACCAACGGGATTGTCTCGGTGGGCGATGAAATCATGGTCAGATTCAACACCGAGATCCCTTCGGCACGACAGGGGGATGTGGTTGCCGGTGAGCCGCTTGTGTTGAAGCCACATACAAAAGGTACCAGCTATTGGCGCGATAATAAAACACTGGCATTTAAACCTGATCAATGGCTCAAACCAGATCAACTTTATAGCTGTCAGATCAATCTGGGCAATTTGTTGCCCGAAGAAAAGCTCGCGAGTGAAACGCTTGTTTTTAGCTTTCAGACAAAAAAACAGGACGTACATCTTCGTATTGATAATCTAATTTCTCAAGGCAGCTTTTATAGGGTGGAAGGAAGTGTGTTGCTGGCCGATGTAGCACAAAACCAAGCGGTTGAAAAACTCATCACACTATCGGACAAAGTGCTTCAAAACCAGCTGCAATGGCAACATCCCAAGGCTGATCATCATCGCTTTGTGCTGGACAGTATAGAGCGTTTTGAATCGGGCAGAAATCTGATGCTGATATACGATGGAAAGGCTGTTGGGGCTGCCACCAAAGGTGAGCTTCCGGTTGAAATTCCGGGACTCAGCGATTTTAAACTCCTTCGCACTATTGTGGAGCAACCACCTAATCAACTTTTAACGCTTCAGTTTTCGGATCCTTTGCATCCGGATCAGGAGGTTACAGGACTCGTCCGAATAGATGAAAATGATAAACTCATCTTAAGAAAAAGTGAGAATAATCTGATTATTTATCTGGCTGAACGACTGAGCGGTACCCACAAGCTTGTTGTAAGTGCCGACCTGCAAAATTCCATGGGGTTTCGACTTAACCAGGAAATGCAGATTGATGTGAACTTTGAACCTGCGAAACCCGATGTGCGTTTTGTGCAATCAGGTGTCATTCTTCCTTCTTCTGGCGACGGACAAGTTGTTTTTCAGGCTGTAAACCTGAATGCCGTTGACTTGTATGTGATTCAGATATTTGAACAGAATATTCCCTATTTCCTGCAATCCAATCAGTTGGACGGGATTAACGATCTGGCAAATTTTGGACGGCTGATCCTGAAGAAAAAAATCGATCTCACCGAAGGAAGTGCCCTCGACCTTAGTCTATGGAACACTTATTCCTTCGATCTGAAGAAACTCTTTGATGCTGATCCGGGCGCGTTATATCGCGTTGAGTTACGTTTTAAAAAGAGCTATTCCACCTATGCCTGCTCGGGTAAGGATGGTACTGATACAGCAGAACTGTCGGCAGAGGACGATCATGAATCCACCGAAATATGGGACAAAGGCCTTTACTGGCCTCAATGGGAATATACGGATGATTACGACTGGCGACAAGTGGATAATCCCTGTCACAACACCTATTATCAAAATCGCTGGGTGTATCGCAATGTGATGGTTTCAGATCTGGGTATCATCGTAAAAACCAATGGTAAAAAGGGTTATCGGGCATTTGTGTCTGATCTCAAAACTGCTCAACCATCGGCTGGGATTGAAGTTTCATTCTATAATCATCAAAATCAAATGATGAGTACAGGGCGCACAAATAATCAGGGAATCTCCGAGATTGTACTGGACGAACAACCCTGGCTGGCTGTGGCCAAACGAGGAAACGAAAAAACCTGGTTGCGGGTGGATGAGGCTTCGGCCTTGTCTTATGCCAGTTTTGATGTGGGTGGTTCGGAATCTGTTGAAGGTCTGAATGCCTTTATTTATGGCGAGCGTGGCGTTTGGCGGCCGGGCGATACTATCCATCTCATTCTGGTTGTGAACGATGCCGAAAACCCCCTGCCCGAAAACCAAGCCGCCACCTTGCATCTTTACAATCCAGAAAACAAGCTGGTGCAGAAGCTGGTACAGACCAAGCCTGTCAACAATTTCTATCGTTTTGATCTTGTCACGCAAAGTGAAGACCCAACAGGCAACTGGCTCGCCAGGATAAAGATTGGAGGGGCCTGGTTTAGCAAAACGCTGCGCATCGAAACCATAAAGCCCAACAGGTTAAAAATCAAGCTGGCTTTTGATGAGGAGGTGCTGAGTGCCAAAACGCCAGTATCCGGCACATTGGATGTAAACTGGCTTCAGGGAGCCCCGGGCAAAAAGCTGAAGGTAAAAGCCGATCTGAAATTCAGAACTGCAAGCACCACTTTTAAAGGCTACCCTGGATATGTGTTCAGCGATCCGGCAAAAACGCTCGATATGCGCGAAGAAACTGTTTTCGATGGCCAAACCAATGAAAAGGGGAGAGCTGTGTTCTCGTTTGAGAAAAACCTGACTGACTTTGCCCCTTCGATGCTCAAGGCAATCTTTACCGTGAAAGCCTTTGAGCCCGGAGGTGAATTCAGCATCATGCAAATAAGCAAGGATTACTCGCCTTTCGAAACCTATATAGGATTGCGTATGCCTGAATTACCGGCCAATAGCTGGTACTATGAATCGGGTAGTGACTATACTGTGGAGGTAGCTTCCGTCGATCAGCAAGGCAAGCCCACTGATGCCGACAAACTTCTGGTTGAGGTGTATCAGCTTCAATGGGAGTGGTGGTGGCATTCCAACGGCAACGATCTGGCTTATTTTATGCAACAACAATACAACAAACCAATCCATAGCCAAACGATTCATACACAAGATGGCAGAGGCTCCTTCAAGCTTAAAATTGACGAAAAAAGTTGGGGACGATATCTGGTTCGGGTGTCTCAGCCGGGAGGTCACAGCACAGGCCAGATTGTATATTTTGACTGGCCATACCGCAAATCGAACGAGGGAGATGGTTTTGCTACACGTCTGAGCTTTAACACCGACAAAGAAAGCTATCAAAAGGGAGAAACAATCAAGGTAAATATACCGGGTGAGGCCGGATCAAAAGCACTTGTATCGGTTGAATCAGGCACAAGGATACTCCAGAATTTCTGGGTTGATATCACCGAAAACGGTGGACTTTTTGAGCTGGAAGCCACTGAGGAGATGGCACCAAATGCTTACCTCAGTGTTTCGCTGTTACAGCCTTATGCCCAAACGGTTAATGAAAATCCCATTCGTTTGTTTGGCGTTATTCCGGTTTTTGTGGAAGATGCCGAAACCAGACTGTTACCAGAAATACAACTGCCCGAAAGTGTGGAACCGAAGCAGCCATTCAGTCTTGAAGTGAAAGAAAAAAACGGCAAACCAATGACTTATACGCTGGCTATCGTTGATGAAGGTTTGCTGGATATCACCAATTTTAATACACCCGACATTTATCAGGCTTTTTACCAGCGTAAAGCCCTGATGGTGAATTCGTGGGATATGTTTGATTATGTGAGCGGTGCTTTTGGAGGTAAGATAGAAAAAGTGTTTGGTATCGGTGGAGATGAAGCCCTTGCTGATAGGGATAAGAAAGAACAGAACCGATTTAAACCTGTTGTCCTGTTTTCCGGCCCACATCAACTTAAATCAGGCGAATCAGTTACACACAATTTCGTGATGCCAAATTACATCGGCTCTGTTAAAGCGATGTTGATAGCTGGTGACCATAGTCAGTATGGCAGCACCGATAAGATAATGCCGGTAAAAAAACCTGTCATGGTGCTGGCTACCCTGCCCAGAGTGCTGGCTCCGGGCGATGAGATCAGCCTGCCGGTTTCGGCTTTTATTATGGACGAAAAGATTAAATCGGCCAATATCATCCTGCAAACCAATGATTTAATTATTGCAGAAACCACAAAAAAGGAAATTCGGATTACTGAAACAGGAGAACATACAAGCTTTTTTAAGCTGAAAGTGGCTGCACACACCGGCATAGCCGAATTGCACATACAGGTGGAGACCCAACTGGGCAAAGCTGATTACAATCTGAATGTGGAAGTGCGTAACCCTAACCCTCCGGTCAAAAATTTTCAACAAATTATGCTTGAAGCCAACGAGACAAAATACCTCTCGGCAAAGCTTCAGGGAATGCCCGGCAGCAATCATTTTTCACTGGAGGTATCAGCCATGCCGCCTTTAAATCTCAATGGCCGATTGAACGAGCTGATCAATTATCCCTATGGATGTGTGGAGCAGATTGTTTCGTCGGCTTTTCCGCAACTCTATCTGGATCAATTGATTGATCCTGGCCTACAGCAACAGCAGCAAATTAAAAATAATATTCAATCGGTGATCAGCCGGCTTAGGCAGTATCAGCTTTCCAATGGAGGTTTTGCTTATTGGCCCGGAGGAAGTTACACCTCTGCCTGGGGCACTACTTATGCTTTGCATTTTTTGCTGGAAGCTGAACGCAAAGGCTATGCGCTGCCATTTGGTTTTAAAGACAAAACCATCGCATACCTGCAAACCCAAAGCAATAACTGGACAAGCAGTATCAATGAATCCAATTATGAGCTTAATCAGGCCTATCTTCTTTATGTGCTGGCGTTGAGTGGTAATCCTGATATGAGTGGGATGAACCGTCAGCGCCAAAAAGAAAAGCTCGACGAACGAAGCAAATGGCGATTGGCGGCGGCTTATGCCCTCACAGGCAAAACCGATGTGGCCGAAAGCCTGCTGGATATGACTCAACTGGAAATTGCAGAGTATGAAGACATGTTGCATACTTATGGATCGCGGATGCGCGACTATGCCATGCTGTTGGAAACCTTGATCAGGCTCAATAAAAAAGAAGCTGCTGCCAGGCTTGTCAAACAAATGTCAGAAGTTTTATCTGACACCAACCGTTGGCTTAGCACACAAACCACTGCCTGGATGCTGATGTCTGTTGCCCGGGCAAAACCAATCTTTTCTGCTGAATATGATCAAATGAAGTATAGTTATCAGATTCAAGATCAGCCTGTCAGGCAACAACAAACAGATCAACTCATCGAGCTCATCCAATGGCAAAGCGATCACGACACTACGGTAAAAGTGACAAATCAGTCAGAAAACATTTTATTTGTGACTTATCGTTCCGAAGGTGTGCCTTTGCAGGATCATAGCCCGGGGATCGGGAAAAACATAGGATTGAAAGTGTTGTTTTATAACCTGAACGGCGAGGTGATTGATCCGGAAAAGATCGTTCAGGGCACTGATTTTAAAGCTGTTTTCGATGTGCGATATACCGGAATTGATCGGGATCAATACATCCCGAATATGGCTTTGAACCAGATTTTCCCTTCGGGTTGGGAAATTATCAACAGCCGGCTTTATGGCGAAGGTTATCAGCAATCCGGTGATCAACCCAGCTATCTGGATATTCGCGACGACAGGATCAACCTCTTTTTTAATTTGGGACCCAACAAAGCAAAACGCTTCGAAGTCTTACTTAATGCCTCCTATGAAGGCAGCTACGTGCTGCCTGCTGCAACGGTAGAAGCCATGTACAGCGATAAGTTTTATGCCCGTTCAAAAAGCAAAAAGGTGGTGGTTGTTAAGAACTAAAACAGGCTAACCGGATTTTGAAAAGGGCACTAAGGGAAAAATGGATTTTGCGCACTGGTCTGGCTATGGCTGGCTTGGTTTTACTATTTCTGATTATTCCTTTGCCAAAGTTTTCAACGGATTATGCCACGCTATTGCTTTCTGAAGAAGGCGTCTATCTGAATGCAGCTGTCAGTCGTGACGAACAATGGCGTTTTGAGCCACTTGATTCTATTCCATTTGTATTTGAGAAAGCACTTTTAAGCTTTGAAGATCAGTATTTTTACTATCATTTTGGTGTAAACCCGGCTGCCTTACTCAGAGCCTCTTTTCAAAACATCAGACAGCAGAAAATTGTAAGTGGCGGCAGTACGATCAGTATGCAGCTGGCACGGCTTTCCAGGCCTGGAAAACCGCGAAATATCATGCAAAAGCTGATCGAAATGCTGATGGCTGTGAAGCTGGAGTTAGTTTACAGCAAAGAAGAAATTCTGTTGCTTTACGCTACTCATGCACCTTTTGGAGGCAATACGATTGGTCTGGAAGCTGCTTCGTGGCGTTATTTTCGCCGGTCGCCTTTCGAGTTATCCTGGGCCGAAGCGGCCACACTGGCTGTTTTGCCCAATGCCCCTTCCCTGATTTATCCCGGCAAAAACAGCCAGGCTCTAAGGGAAAAGCGCGATCGGTTATTGAGGCAGCTACATCAAAAAAAATGGCTCGATGATCAAAGCCTGGCACTGGCCTTACTCGAACCACTTCCCAAACCACCCGATGCTTCGCCTGCTCATGCGCCACATCTGATGAATTATCTGATGAAAAAGCAAGGTGCTGGTCGGTTTCAAACCACGCTATCAGCAGGTTTGCAACAGAATGTCAATACGATTGTTGCTGAGTTTGATGCAGTATATTCCGGACAGGGCATACACAATATGGCCGCACTCATCCTTGATCTTCGAACCAATGAGGTGAAAGCCTATGTTGGCAACAGCCTTAATCACGATAACAAGCAAGGTGAATCTGTTGATATCATTCAGGCTGCGCGCAGCTCGGGCAGTATTCTAAAACCTTTTCTTTTCGCCGCCGCGATTGAAGAAGGAAGTGTGTTGCCAAAAATGTTATTACCCGATGTGCCCACTTACATCAATGGCTTTATGCCTCAAAATTTTAACAGACAATACGATGGTCTGGTAGCTGCTGATGAAGCCCTGATCCGTTCGCTCAACATCCCTTTTGTGTTGCTTTTGAAGCAATACGGACTTGCTAAGTTTTATGATGAATTAGTCGGGCTTCGCTTCGAGTCCTTTTCCAAAGGAGCGGATCATTATGGCTTATCCATGATTTTGGGAGGAGGAGAAGTTAGCTTGTGGGAACTGGCCCGGGCTTATAGTGCTCTGGCTAATTCATTGAGAAGTGTAGATAATCAAGTCCATATTTCTGATCCGGTTTTAATCAGGGGCAAGGCTTCTGACAACCAAGTGTTTTCAGGTATCCGAAAAGGCAGCACATGGATTACTTTGCAAGCACTCAGGCAGCTGGCACGGCCTGATGAAGAGGCTGGCTGGCATTATTTTTCGTCCTCACGGGCTGTTTCCTGGAAAACAGGTACCAGCTTTGGCTTTCGCGATGCCTGGGCTGTGGGTCTTTCATCGGATTATTTGGTAGCTGTTTGGGTGGGTAATGCAAGTGGGAAAGGAGTTTCAGGCCTCACAGGAACCAGCAAGGCTGCCCCTTTGATGTTTCGTTTGTTTGAATTGGCACAGCAAGATCAATCGCAGCACGAAATACCATATGATGAGCTTAAGGAAGTGATTGTTTGCAAGGAAAGTGGTTATTTGGCCGGACCTGATTGTGACGATAATGACACCATCCTGATACCACTTAAAGCAAATCCGGGATTGATTTGCCCGTTTCATAAGACCATACATTTAACCAAAGACGGGAAGTACAGGGTAAATTCAAATTGTTACGAGCCCGGCAGTATGCTTACAAAAAAATGGTTTGTCGTTCCACCTGAGTATGGGCTGTATTATTTTGCAAAGAACAGCAGCACGAGAGCTTTGCCACCCTTTTTGGCCGGATGCGTTCAGGAAAATCAGCTTAGTATCAACTATCCGCTTCCCGGTCAGCAAATCTACCTTCCGGTTGACTTCGACGGACAACAAAATCCTTTGATACTGGAAGCCGCACACGAACAATATCACAGCACCATCAACTGGTTTTTGGGAAGTCGTTTTGTTGGCACCACCAAGGACAAACATCAGCTGGCACTTATCCTTCCGGAAGGCCGGCATACCATTACTGCAGTGGATACGGATGCTAACGAAGCCAGCGTTACTTTTACTGTAAAAAGTAAAAAACATTAAATAAAACGGAAGCAAACTCGTTAATCATCGGTTATTCACAAGAAATGATGAATGAAGGTTTACAGGATTCTGATTAGAGTAAACGGACTAGTTTAACGCAAGCCTTTTACACGTGGGATTCCGGCAACAAAATCCTTCAGATAAAACGGCTCGAAATAGGCTACATCTTCAAAATTGCCTGACTCAAAAGCCTCAATAGCTGCTGTCTTCATAAAAGATGCCGAAGGATTCACATTTTCCAGAAAAGCAGCGTTTGGTTGGTTGGCAAAGGCTTGTCGGCACTTAGCTGCGCCATCACCAAAAAACCAGATCTTATTGTTGGCGAACAACTCAGCAAAGCTGTTTTCGTCAATGATAACAGCTTCGGTTGGTAACACCTGATTCAGATTTTGATCAAACACGGCAGCATATACCTCCATGCGGCGGGCATCGATCATCGGGCAGAGCAAATCATCTGCTTTCATCCGGCTGTCGCTATTGGCTATTCCGGCTGCCAGGGCATAAAGCGTTTCGATACCGATAAGCGGTAAGTCGTGTGCAAAGCAAAAACCCTTGGCAGTGCTCACGCCAATACGCAGGCCGGTATAGCTGCCGGGTCCCTTACTCACCGCAACAGCATCTAGTTGGCTGAAAGCAATACCAGCCTTTTGCATTACCCTTTGGCTGAAAATCGTAATCATCTCGGCATGTGAACGCTGATCAAGTGATTCTTCCAATGCAACAAGTTGATTACCCACAACAAGCCCTACTGAACAGGCATTTGTTGCGGTTTCTATTAATAAAATCTTTCTCACTAAGTTGAATGTCTATTTTTTTTCGAACAACTGGTTTTGCTCTACCGTTTTAATTTCATCTCCATTACGAAGTGTTTTCGAAACCGCCCGATATGGTCCGGTAACCACTTGTTCGTCAGACTCTAGGCCTTTTAATATTTGGATGTATGTGTTGTCCTGCAGGCCTGTTTCCACAGCACGAAGCTGTGCTTTGTTTCCTTCAACCACAAAAACATACTCTTTCATTATTGTCTTCTCGGTTTTGTCATCTGTATCCTTTGCAGTATTACGTTTCAGATAGATACTTCCGGAAGTTGTATCTTCACGCGTGGTTACGGCCTGGATAGGGACTGTGAGTGCATCAACAACCGTGTTGGTTTGAATATCAACAGTAGCTGACATGCCAGGCCTGAAAGGAGAGCTTATCTTATTGTTTTCGTTTATCAGGTCTTCGTAGGATTCTTTGAGCATCATTACTTTTACCTCAAAATTGGTCACCTGATCGGTGCTCACGCCATCTGTGTTGGCTGAAGTAGCAATTTCGGTTACATAGCCTTTGAATTTTCGGTTGAGGTAGGCATCCACTTCAATCAGGCATGTATCATTAAGCTTAACGCGGGGAATATCGTTTTCGCTCACTTCAACTTTTACTTCCATGGCATTGAGGTTAGCGATGCGCATTATTTCTGTTCCGGCCGAAAACTGTGAAGCTCCTGTTACGCGTTCTCCAACTTCTATGGTTAATTTTGAAACCGTGCCGTCATTGGGAGCATAAATATTGGTACGATTCAGGTTTTCTCTGGATTCTTTGAGTGCTGCTTCTGCGTTTTGTACCTGATATTGTGTAGCTTTAAGGCTTTCGCGTGCGGCTTCCACCTCTGCTGCATTCACTTCGTAAGTGGCTCGGATGGCATCCCAGTCGGCATCAGAAATTACTTTTTGTTCCCAAAGTTGTTTGTTTCTGTTATAATCTATTTTGGCCTTTTCGTACTGTGCTTCGGCCTGTACCAGGCGTGCTCTTGTGTTTGCCATATTTGCCCTGGCTGTATTCAAGGAGGCTTCAACTTGTTCAAAATTAGAGATATAGAGTGTGGGATCTATTTTAGCCAGAATATCGCCTTTGTAAACATAATTGCCTTCTCGAACAAAAAGTTCAACCACTTCGCCTGAGATATAAGGACTGATTTTGACATCCAGAGCGGGTTGGATTTTACCATTGGCAACTACGATTTCGGTAATAGTTCGCCTATCCGCCTTTTCAACGGTCACTTCAACGGCATGATCACGGTTTTGTTTTACTACGACTACCACAATGATTAATAATAACAGTATCAATGCTATAATCCAATACCATCTGGTGTTTTTGGAAGCTGGCTTTTTCATGTGTGTGATGTTTGAGGCAACAGTTACTTGATTTTCAAAATTACATTTTTTCTGCCAATATGAATTATTTGCAGGTAGAATAATAAAAAACCCCGTTACATTTCAGTAACAAGGTTTTCTGTGAAAGCTTTCAGTGGAATTATTCTTCCATATAATCTGCCATATCGGCCAGAGTAAGTGTTTTGCCCAGATAAAATTCCAATACTTTAAGTTTAAATATGAAGTCGTATTTGGAGGAGAGTAGTTCAGATTCTGCAATATTCAGCTGATTTTTGGCCATATTATAATCCAATGCATTAACCATTCCCCTGTCAAATTTTTGTTGCGTATAGTTGAAGGATTCGTTCAGGCTTCTCAACGATTTTTCTCTTGCCTGGTAGGATTTATAGGCTGCCAAAGCATCGGTATAGGCGGTTTCGACATTTTTTCTGAGAGAGTTTTTGGCCAGTTGGAGGTTATAATCCGCATTCAGCAGATTGAGTTTGCTGCGGTTGATATACGAGCTGGATTGATATCCATTGAAAATAGGGATACTAAGCCTGAATGATAGCGTTGTATTCCGGTTGTCGCGTATTTGATCGTCAAAGGGTTTCACCTCTCTGTAATTAGGGTCTAAGGGGTTATTGGAAAGAAAGATTTTGTCGGAATAATTGGTTCCTATTCCGGCATTGAGCGACAGGCTTGGGCTTCTGCTGCCTTTTGCAATTGCCAGAGCCCGTTCGGTTCCTTCCACATTTTGTTCGGCCTGTTTGATTTCAGGCATCACACCCAGGGCGGTATTATAGATATAATCTACGGGTAGCAATTCTGGAGCACGGCTTACTATGAGTGTCGGGAAAGCTATTTCAAGGTCTGTGTCAGCTTCCATTTCAAGCAGTTGTAGTAAGTCGAGATAGGCCAGATTAAGCTGGTTTTCGGCCTGCACTACCGATACCTCTTCGTTGGCAAGCTGAGCCTGTATTTCGAGCAAACTTCCTCGGGCCAGCGTTCCGGCTTCAACAAGTTTATTTGTTCGATTTACCTGTTGTTCCGTTACTTCACGCTGACGCTTGGCATTGTTTAATAGTTCATGATTGAATAGGATTTGCAGATAATAACCTGCCACAGATAAAGCAATATCGTTTTTGATCTTATCGGCACTGTATTTGGCAGCCAGGTATTCAGAGCGACGCTGTTTCATGGTATTCACTTTTTGAAAACCATTAAAAAGTGTGACACTGCTGTTTATGTCAAAATAACTTTGTTGTGTTTGTTCGTCAACATAAGTATAGGTTGCCATGTCGATAGAGCGACCCCAGCCATATGCATGAGAAGCCTGTGCATTAAGCGAAGGCAAGAAGTCTAATTTGCTTTCCAGTTGGTTTATTTCACCGGCCTGCACTTCCAAACGACTCTGTTGTATCTGAATATTGTGTTCAAGTGCGTAGTTTACACAGTCTTCGAGCGTCCATTTCTGCGCCATCAAGCCTCCTGAAATAAAAATCATCACCAGGCTGATGATGAGTACAAATTTTACATAACCAAAAGAAGTGTTGCTGTTGTGTGTGTTCATGCTTTGTAGGATTAAGTTTTCGCCGGCAGATTGATATCCAAAAACATGCCAACTTTATATCAGATTGATTGTAAGTTAATTAAATCTATTTCATTTTAATGAAGCAGCTAAGCGACTGTTCACTCTGTGACAGCAATTGTACGTTTGTGAACAGCTAAAATTCTGTCACAGACAAATGTACAATTTATAAGCAAGTTCTTTAAACCAATAGCAAATACAATTTTTGGAAACACAAAATTTGCAGAGTTAGGTGGGGTGTACTACTTTTACAAAGTAAAATTCCACCTTATGAAAATGAAAGGCTTCACTTTAGGTTTTTTAGTTATCCTCTTTGTTTTTTCTGTGAAGGCACAGCATGTCTGCAATCATCAGGTCTCCTTTTCCCGCTCTGCTGTTGCCGACACCATCGATGCTATTCATTACAAGATTCATCTGCATGAGATTGACTTTGCTGAACAAAGCCTTGAAGCCGAAGCCCAAATCACACTGCGACCAATAATGTCGCTGAATCATATTCCCCTCGAGCTTAAAGCCCTTGAAGTGGAATCGGTTACGAGTAATGATATTACAATAGATAGTTTTGATCAGGGGGGTGATATTTTGCGAATTTATCTGGCTGAAACGATTAGCGAAACTGACACTGTCATTTTAACAATAACTTACGGAGGCACGCCTTTCCATGAAGCCTGGGGTGGTTTTCATTTCAGTGGGAATTATGCTTTTAATCTTGGCGTTGGCTTTGAGAGCGATCCGCATAACCTGGGTAAGGCCTGGTATCCGTGTGTGGATGATTTTAAAGACAGGGCAAGCTATGAAGTCTTGATTACCCTGCCAGAAGAACTTGTTGGTGTAGCCGGTGGATTGCTTGAAGGAATAGAGGATGCAGGCGATATCCTCCAAACCTGGCACTGGCAGATTAATCAGCCCATCCCAACTTACCTTGCCTCGGTAGCTGCCGGCGATTATGCGCTTGTGAGCGATACGTATCAGGGCATGAATCAGGAGATACCCATCACAATATTTACACGACCAGCTGATTCGGTGAAAGTAGCCGGATCTTTTATTCATCTGCATGAAATCATGGATTTCTTTGAGACGCGTTTTGGCCCCTATCCTTTCGACCGGATTGGTTATGCCGGCACAGCCATTGGCGCGATGGAGCACGTAACCAATATCGCATATCCCCATTTTGCCATCAACGGCAATCTGAGTTATGAATACCTGTTCACACACGAGCTGTCGCATATGTGGTTTGGTAATATGGTCACCTGTGCCGACGCCGGCGATATGTGGCTCAACGAAGGCTGGGCAACCTTTTGCCAGTTTTTCTACAAACACGATCTCTACAGTCCCGAAACTTACAGGCAGGAGATGAACGAAAACCATTACGACATCCTCAAAAACGCTCATATCACGGATGGCAGTTACCTTTCGTTGGATGAAGTGCCAACGGAATATACCTATGGGACAACCGTTTACGACAAAGGAGCTACTGTGGTTCACAGCCTGATGAATTACCTGGGACAAGCGGTGTTTTTTGATGCCATTAAGGCCTATTTGCAGGAATTTGCCTTTGCACCTGTCAGTTCTGAAGATATGCGCGACTTTTTGACAAACTACACCGGCCGCGATATGACAGGCTTTTTCGACACTTGGGTTTTCACTCCCGGGACGCCGCATTATAGTATTGATTCAACGCAGGTTACAGCAGCAGGAGAATATTTTGAAGTGCAGCTCTTTCTTCGGAAAAAACATAAAGGTGTTGATTATTCAGGCGTTGATCATCAATTTGAGGTTGGCTTTATGAATGCTGATTGGGAAATTATAAGTGATACCGTTCAGTTTGATGGCTTGCACGGACACAGCATTAAAACGCTTCCGTTTGAACCAATCCTTGTGCTGGCCGACCCTTTCGATCGCACTGCAGATGCTACCACAGACGAATCTTTCATACTTAATCAAACAGGTGAATATTCTTTTCCAAAGGCCGGCTTCAGGCTCTTTGCCGATCAGCTTATTGACAGTGCCTGGTTCAGATTAACGCATCACTGGGCTAAGCCCGACAGCTTGAAAATTCCAGTGAATGGATTGCGGTTGTCGCCCTATCGTCATTGGGAAGTAAGCGGGATAAATCTGGAAGCGCAGAGTTTGCGTGGACGATTTTTTTACAGCGATGGAGCAAGTTTGGACGGGAGTTTATTTGAGAGTTCGAATGATTCGGTTGTTATCCTTTATCGTCAAAATGCTGCCGACGATTGGCAGGCAGTTTCTCACTATCGCGAAGGTATTTGGAATATTGGGTATATCTATGTGGATGAGCTTTTGCCCGGACAATATACATTGGCCGTATGGGATACCCAGATTGTAGGTCTTCCCGAAAAACCTTTAGTAAAAAAGAAAACAGAGATCAAAGCCTTTCCTAATCCAACACAGGGAATGCTGACTTTTCAATGGGATCAGAAGCTCTCGGGTTCGCTGGTCTTTACGGATCAAAACGGAAAAATTTGTCATCGTATTCCTTTTGAGCATAAAAATATTATTGAAGTGGACAGTAGTCGCCTGGAGAAAGGGCTTTATCTGATCGAACTTAAAAACATGCGTGGAAGTGCTGTTGCCTGGACAAAAATTGTAGTGTTATGACCAAAGCACACGATTATTGGAAGCCCTTGATTGCAGCTTTTGAAACACATGCCAATCCGGAAATTGCTGCCGGAGCAGAAAAATACATGCGTAATCAATACTCATTTTATGGTATCCCTTCGCCCACAAGGGCAATAATTTTTAAAGATTTTATCAAAACGTACGGTCTTCCTGATCCAGTCGATTTGGATGAGGTGATTTTGAATGCCTGGCAGCTTCCTCAGCGCGACATGCAATATGCCGCCATGAATGTGCTGGACAAGAAAATCAATAAAATGCCAGCCCAAAGTATTTTCCTTTTTGAGAAACTCATTCAACAAAAATCCTGGTGGGACACGATTGATTTCATCGCGCCAAATCTGGTTGGCCCGCATTTTAAGCGATATCCGGAAATCCGTGATGAAACCATCAGCCGCTGGATGGATTCTGGAAATTTTTGGTTGCAACGCAGCTGTTTGTTGTTTCAGCTCAAGTATAAACAAGCTACCGATGAAAAATTACTTTTTGAGCTCTGTACACAGCTAAGCAGCGAGAAAGAATTTTTCATCCGCAAGGCCATTGGTTGGGCACTGCGGCAATACGCACGCACAGCTCCCGAACGAGTTCGAAATTTTGTAGTAAAAACTGATTTACAACCATTAAGCAGAAAAGAAGCACTTAAACATCTTTAATGAATAATTATGAAAGCTTATTTTAAGAACATCATGCACCTCCTGTTGATAATAATCCTTGTTATCGGTCATTCGGGATGCAAAAAAGATGAAGCGCCTGACTGGGAAAGATGCACAGACTGTAGTCTGGAGCAAATCAC
>JAQVGO010000005.1 GCA_028696715.1 Bacteroidales bacterium | reverse complement strand
CCCGGCTGAATTATGAACGGTATCAACAGTGGAAAAACCTGAGTGATCAACAACTGAAAGAAGCAGTTTTTGCATTTAAAGGTGATGTTTATCAAGGTCTTGATGCCAACACCTTAATGAATGAAGAGTTACAATTTGCCCAAAAACATCTTCGGATTTTATCTGGAATTTATGGTTTATTGAAGCCTCTTGATAAAATTGCTCCCCATCGACTCGAAATGGGAACAAACCTGAAGGTTGGTAAGGATGTGAATTTATATGCTTTTTGGAAGTTGAAAATTATAAAACAGATTTCAATTGAAATGAAATCATTGAATACCAATGTTTTAATTAATTTAGCCTCAAACGAATATTTCAAAAGTATAAACCTGAAAGGCACTAAATTGGAAGTGATTTCACCTGTTTTTAAGGACAATAAAAACGGCGAGTATAAAATCATAAGTTTTTATGCGAAGAGAGCACGCGGATTGATGACACGACACCTTATAAAAGAAAAAGCCACTAACAAGGAGGCACTTTTAAGTTTTGTTGAAGAAGGATATCACTATAACGATGCATTATCTACACCCGAAACGCCTGTTTTCACCCGTGGTTGAACAAAAAAACAAGGTATAACAACCTCATTATTAAATACATTAATTTTTCTTCAAAAAAATCTTGTAAAGAAGGGAAATTAGGTTGTATCTTTGCCGTCCCAAACGCGTGAAGCACGGTAGTGATTAGCGAGGAGGGGCGAAGTTATTTAGCTGATGAATGACAAGTAGGTTGTAGCGAGGGAGGGCGCATTAAAATTGCGTAGATTAAAGAAGTGAAAGACAACCGGTTAAAGTGGAAGGAAACATTTTTAAATATTTTTTTTCACAAAAGCTTGTCTGGGACAAAAAAAGCAGTAATTTTGCACTCCCGTTTGAGAGGAAAAGAGGCGAAAGGATAACGGGAAAAAGAGAAAGAATAAAAGTTCTTTGAAAGCTTGAAGCCAAAAGCCTGGAAAGGAAAAACACATAACCTTTTCAATTTTTTTTTGCAGTGACATCTTGTAAAGAGACAGTACAAATGACTTTATATACAATGAAGAGTTTGATCCTGGCTCAGGATGAACGCTAGCGGCAGGCCTAATACATGCAAGTCGAACGGGATTTGAGTAGCAATACTTAATGAGAGTGGCGCACGGGTGCGTAACGCGTATGCAACCTACCTTTAACAGGGGGATAGCTCCGAGAAATCGGGATTAATACCCCATAGTATTATTGATTGGCATCGATTAATAATTAAAGCTCCGGCGGTTAAAGATGGGCATGCGTGCCATTAGCTAGTTGGTGAGGTAAGGGCTCACCAAGGCGATGATGGCTAGGGGTTCTGAGAGGATTATCCCCCACACTGGTACTGAGACACGGACCAGACTCCTACGGGAGGCAGCAGTAAGGAATATTGGGCAATGGACGCAAGTCTGACCCAGCCATGCCGCGTGCAGGAAGACGGCCCTATGGGTTGTAAACTGCTTTTATCAGGGAATAAACCCCCGGATGTATCCGGGGCTGAATGTACCTGAAGAATAAGCATCGGCTAACTCCGTGCCAGCAGCCGCGGTAATACGGAGGATGCAAGCGTTATCCGGATTCATTGGGTTTAAAGGGTGCGCAGGCGGATTATTAAGTCAGTGGTGAAATCCTACAGCTCAACTGTAGAACTGCCATTGATACTGATAATCTTGAGTATATTTGAAGTGGGCGGAATGTAGCATGTAGCGGTGAAATGCATAGATATGCTACAGAACACCAATTGCGAAGGCAGCTCACTAAACTATAACTGACGCTCATGCACGAAAGCGTGGGGATCAAACAGGATTAGATACCCTGGTAGTCCACGCTGTAAACGATGATTACTCGTTGTTGGCGATACACAGTCAGCGACCAAGCGAAAGTGATAAGTAATCCACCTGGGGAGTACGATCGCAAGGTTGAAACTCAAAGGAATTGACGGGGGCCCGCACAAGCGGTGGAGCATGTGGTTTAATTCGATGATACGCGAGGAACCTTACCTGGGCTCAAATGTATGTTGACGTATTCTGAAAGGGATACTTCTTCGGACAATATACAAGGTGCTGCATGGTTGTCGTCAGCTCGTGCCGTGAGGTGTCGGGTTAAGTCCCATAACGAGCGCAACCCCTATCATTAGTTGCCATCAGGTCAAGCTGGGGACTCTAATGAAACTGCCTACGCAAGTAGTGAGGAAGGTGGGGATGACGTCAAATCAGCACGGCCCTTACGTCCAGGGCTACACACGTGCTACAATGGCCGGTACAAAGGGCAGCTACCTGGTGACAGGATGCTAATCTCAAAAGCCGGTCTCAGTTCGGATCGGAGTCTGCAACCCGACTCCGTGAAGCTGGAATCGCTAGTAATCGCGCATCAGCCATGGCGCGGTGAATACGTTCCCGGGCCTTGTACACACCGCCCGTCAAGCCATGGAAGCTGGGGGTACCTGAAGTCGGTGATTCATTCGTGGAAGCTGCCTAGGGTAAACTTAGTAACTGGGGCTAAGTCGTAACAAGGTAGCCGTACCGGAAGGTGTGGCTGGAATACCTCCTTTCTGGAGAGATGTTACGCACGGCAAAAAATCATACCATTAGAAAGGCCAATGTGCCTTTTCAGGCTTTTACTTTAGGCTTACAAGCAAAAATGAACCAAGAAACACCCAAACGCAAGCAGCTAAAAAGGCTGACCCGGTTCAACACAAAGACCAACTGGTACATCAAGCGACTACCGGTAACAAAGGCTGGACAAAAGCCGGGACACCGATAGTTAGCGCGATGCGAAACAGTCCCGTAGCTCAGTTGGTTAGAGCACTACACTGATAATGTAGGGGTCGGCAGTTCGAGTCTGCCCGGGACTACAGTAAAGGGTAAAGATGGTAACTGCAGGCATCAGGTTAATTAAAAATAGTCAACCTGATCACTACACTGTCCCGATAGCTATCGGGAGTAGGGGTCGGCAGTTCGAGTCTGCCCGGGACTACATAAAACGTTTGGGGGGAATTAGCTCAGTTGGCTAGAGCGCTAGATTTGCATTCTAGAGGTCAAGGGTTCGACTCCCTTATTCTCCACAGATGATTTAAAATTTTGGATATTGAGTATTAGATATTTAATTTTTAAGATTTAAAATCAAAAAAGGTTCTTTGACATGTTGAAAGGAGACACAACGAGTAAAAAAATAGAGTTGTGATCAGGAGCAGGTGAGGCACATAGTGATATGTAAAACATTTGTGATGATAGATCATAACGAACGAGCAAAAAGAGCATCAAGATACAAATCGTTACAGAAAAGAAGAAAGTGATTAAGGGCGTATGGAGGATGCCTAGGCTCTCAGAGGCGAAGAAGGACGTGATAAGCTGCGATAAGCTTCGGGTAGCTGCAAATAAGCGTTAATCCGGAGATTTCCGAATGGGGCAACCCAATACCATGAAGAGGTATTATCCCCCGCAAATGCGGGGGAGGCGAACCTGCTGAACTGAAACATCTAAGTAAGCAGAGGAGAAGAAAACAATAGTGATTTCCCAAGTAGTGGCGAGCGAACGGGAAAGAGCCCAAACCCAAAATGTTACGGCATTTTGGGGGTTGTAGGACTGATGATGTGGACTTAAAACTGGTAACAGAACACAGCTGGAAAGCTGGACCATAGAGGGTGATAGTCCCGTAGGTGAAACGAGTTTTATACCTAATCAGTATCCTGAGTAAGGCGGGACCGGAGAAATCCTGTCTGAACCCGGCGGCACCATCCGCCAAGGCTAAATACTCCTGAGAGACCGATAGTGAACCAGTACCGTGAGGGAAAGGTGAAAAGCACCTCGAACAGAGGAGTGAAACAGAACCTGAAACCATACGCTTACAAGCGGTCGGAGTGCCGTATATACGGCATGACGGCGTGCCTTTTGCATAATGAGCCTACGAGTTACTCCTCACTGGCAAGGTTAATTCCGTAGACGGAAGCAGCCGAAGCGAAAGCGAGTCTGAACAGGGCGCACATAGTCAGTGGGGGTAGACGCGAAACTTTGTGATCTACCCATGGTCAGGTTGAAGCCCCGGTAACACGGGGTGGAGGACCGAACCGGTTTACGTTGAAAAGTATTCGGATGAACTGTGGGTAGGGGTGAAAGGCCAATCAAACTGAGAGATAGCTCGTACTCCCCGAAATGCTTTTAGGAGCAGCCTTGCAATATAGTGTCATAGAGGTAGAGCTACTGATTGGGCTAGGGGGCTTCACCGCCTACCAAACCCTGACAAACTCCGAATGCTATGACATGTTCTGCAGGAGTGAGGGCATGGGTGCTAAGGTCCGTGCCCGAGAGGGAAAGAACCCAGATCATCAGCTAAGGTCCCCAAATATATGCTAAGTTGAACTAACGCGGTTTGATTGCACAGACAGCTAGGATGTTGGCTTGGAAGCAGCCATTCATTTAAAGAGTGCGTAACAGCTCACTAGTCGAGCGATCGAGCATGGATAATAAACGGGCATTAAGCATATTACCGAAGCTATGAATTCTAACATTAGTTAGTCTGGTAGGGGAGCATTCCAGTCAGCGTTGAAGCAGAGTCGTAAGGCTTTGTGGAGCGTCTGGAAAAGCAAATGTAGGCATAAGTAACGATAATGCGGGCGAGAAACCCGCACACCGGAAGACTAAGGCTTCCTGATCAACGCTAATCGGATCAGGGTTAGTCGGGACCTAAGGCAAACCCGCTGTAGTGGCGGGGTAGTCGATGGACAACTGGTTAATATTCCAGTACTGACCGGCATTGCGATGGAGTGACGAAGTAGTGACAGCACCGCCTACTGACGGAATAGTAGGTTGAAGGGCAAAGGTAAAAGTTATACAGGCAAATCCGTATAGCTTGCTGAAGCCCGATAGTACCGTGCGTTTTCGGACAAACGGATAGTGTGTGTAATCAGACTTCCAAGAAAACCTTCTAAGCATCAGATGTCGGCCACCCGTACCGTAAACCGACACAGGTAGTCGAGGAGAGTATCCAAAGGTGCTCGAGTGAATCATGGCTAAGGAACTAGGCAAAATAGTCCTGTAACTTCGGAATAAAGGACGCCCCGCTCAGGCGGGGCCGCAGAGAAATGGCCCAGGCGACTGTTTATCAAAAACACATGGCTTTGCAAAATCGAAAGATGAGGTATAAGGCCTGACACCTGCCCGGTGCTGGAAGGTTAAGAGGAGATGTTATTCCTTCGGGGAGAAGCATTGAATTGAAGCCCCAGTAAACGGCGGCCGTAACTATAACGGTCCTAAGGTAGCGAAATTCCTTGTCGGGTAAGTTCCGACCTGCACGAATGGTGTAACGATCTGGGCACTGTCTCAGCCATGAGCTCGGTGAAATTGTAGTAACGGTGAAGATGCCGTTTACCCGCAACGGGACGGAAAGACCCCGTGAACCTTCACTACAACTTAACATTGACATTGGATAAACGATGTGTAGGATAGGTGGGAGACTGCGAAGCAGGGGCGCTAGCTCTTGTGGAGTCAACCTTGAAATACCACCCTTTGTTTATTTGATGCCTAATCCCGTGCAATACGGGAGACAGTGTTTGGTGGGTAGTTTGACTGGGGTGGTCGCCTCCAAAAGCGTAACGGAGGCTTCCAAAGGTACCCTCAGTACGGTTGGTAACCGTGCGTAGAGTGCAATAGCATAAGGGTGCTTGACTGTGAGACCTACAAGTCGAGCAGGTACGAAAGTAGGGTATAGTGATCCGGTGGTTCCGCATGGAAGGGCCATCGCTCAAAGGATAAAAGGTACTCCGGGGATAACAGGCTGATCACTCCCAAGAGCTCATATCGACGGAGTGGTTTGGCACCTCGATGTCGGCTCGTCACATCCTGGGGCTGGAGAAGGTCCCAAGGGTTCGGCTGTTCGCCGATTAAAGTGGCACGCGAGCTGGGTTCAGAACGTCGCGAGACAGTTCGGTCCCTATCTGTTGTGGGCGTTGGAAGCTTGAGAGGACCTGACTTTAGTACGAGAGGACCGGGTTGGACAAACCGCTAGTGTATCTGTTGTAGCGCCAGCTGCACCGCAGAGTAGCTATGTTTGGTTGAGATAAGTGCTGAAAGCATCTAAGCACGAAACTCACCTCAAGATGAGGCTTCCTTTAAGGGTCGTGGGAGATCACCACGTTGATAGGCTGCAGGTGTAAAGATGGTAACATCAAAGCCGAGCAGTACTAATTACCCGTAAGCTTTCTTCATAAAAAAAAATCTTTGACGATTTGTAAAAACGTCTCTTTTAGCTCACCCCTTTTTACTAACGGGTGCGCTCCTTTCAGCACATGTCATTGATTGCTAAAATTACAGCAATCATAAAATACTATGGTGACTATTGCGGCAGGGCCCACCTCTTCCCATTCCGAACAGAGAAGTTAAGCCTGCCAGCGCCGATGATACTGCCGTAACAGGTGGGAAAGTAGGTCGTCGCCGCCCCTTATCAAATCCCCGCTGCTTTATTGTAGTGGGGATTTTTGATTTTAATACCGGCTTTTTCTTACTTTTGCCTACTAAAATTTTAGCTATGATAGTTATTACTGGTGCCGCTGGTTTCATTGGGAGTGTTGTGGCCGGATATTTTAACCGGAAAGGAATTGAAGATCTAATCCTTGTTGATGATTTTTCAAGAAATGAGAAAAATCAAAACTTTCGTTCTAAGTCGTATCATAACCTTATTAATCGTGATGAGTTTATTGAGTGGCTGGATGCTAACAACACAAAGGTTGACTTTATCGTCCATCTTGGTGCCCGCACTGATACTACTGAATTTGATTATTCTATTTTTGAGAGATTGAATATCACTTATTCCCAGGCAGTTTTTACTGCCTGCATCCGCTATAATATACCGCTGATTTATGCTTCTTCTGCTGCAACATATGGCTTAGGTGAGTTTGGTTATAGTGATGATCATGAAATTGTTAATCGGTTACAACCGCTTAATCCTTATGGCAGATCGAAAAATGAATTTGATAAGTGGGTTCTGGAGCAGCCTCAAACACCTCCTTTTTGGGCAGGATTGAAGTTTTTTAATGTATATGGACCGAATGAGTACCACAAAGGCCGCATGGCTTCGGTGATTTTTCATGCCTTTAATCAGATAAAAGAAAAGGGTGAAGTGAAACTTTTTCGCTCTCATCATCCTGAATTTGAAGACGGGATGCAATTGAGAGACTTTGTATATGTAGAAGATGTTGCCGAAGTGATAGGCTTTTTGATGAATGAGAAACCAGAAAGTGGGTTGTATAACTTGGGAACCGGAAAGGCGCGTGCTTTTTACGATCTTGCTGTTGCTACATTTAAGGCTTATGGACTGGAACCACGGATATCATTTATTGATACACCGCTTGATATTCGGGATAAGTACCAGTACTTTACTGAAGCTAAAATGTCGAAGCTTATTGATGCTGGCTTTAGCAAGCCATTTATGAGTCTTGAAGAAGGGGTTAAGGATTATGTTTCCAACTATTTAATCTCAGAAAAGATCTATTGATTCTTTTGTTTTTCAGCTAGTTGATCGTCCAGATCAATTAAAAACTTACGCATTTTACTTAGTGTGCCTAACAAAACTACCTTTTCCTCTATCTGATCAAAATCGGTTTTAAGTGCTTCTCTTGCACCTTGCAGCGTATAGCCTTTGTTTTTTACAAGGTGGTAAATCATATGCAGGTATCTTACATCACGTTCGGTGAAAAGACGATTTCCTTTTTTGTTTTTTCTGGGACGAAGCACCGGAAATTCTTTTTCCCAATACCGAATTAATGAGGTAGAAACCTGAAACATTTCTGCCACCTTACCAATTGGATAGTAAACCCTTTTAGATGAAGTATTATTCATGGAATTAGTCCATTGATTGTGTGGGCTGAACAGAAAACTCAAGTATCATTTCATATTCTTCGGGGGTTAGATCATTGAAGAAGAAATGAATAGGATTGACAGGTCTTTTATTTTTATGCACCTCATAATGAAGGTGTGGAGCAGTGGATTTACCTGTGTTGCCAACAGTGGCAATTAGCTGTCCCCGTTTTATTTTTTCTCCTTTTTTTACTTTAAAATCCTGTAAATGACTGTATTTGGTTTGGTATCCAAATCCGTGATCAATTACTAGCGTATTTCCATATCCCCATTTTGATTTTGAGATTGAAATAACTTTTCCATCACCGGTAGCATATACCTCTGTTCCAATAGGAGCCGAAAAATCAACACCCTGGTGAAACTTATTCACCTTATAAAAGGGATCCATCCTTACACCAAAATACGAAGATATTCGCTTTAAATCCAAGTTATTCACTGGCTGAATTGCAGGGATGGCACTTAGCATCTCGGCTTTATTTTTTGCCATTTCATAAACTTCATCATACGATTTCGATTGCACGTATATCTGACTGGCAATCTGGTCTAAACGTTTTGAAACGTCTTTTACTAATTCAGAATTTTTGTATCCACTTAGGTTGTCGTAACGATCAACGCCTCCATAACCTGCTTTACGAACGGTGTTTGGAATGGGTTCAGCTTCAAAGATGACCCTGTAAATATTATCATCGCGCTCTTGCATCTCGGCTAAGAGCGACTCCATGGATTCGAGTCTTTCTGTAAGAATTTGATATTGCAAATTCATAAAAGATAGTTCACGATGCAAAATGCGCTCTTTTGGCGATCCTAAAAAATAAAACGCTGCCACTACAAACACCAGTGCAAAGGCAGCTGTTGCAAGTAAGTAGGAAAAGAAACGCATCATCCGTTGTCGCCATCCAGGCTGATACTTTTCGTACGAAAGCGTTTTGTGATTGAAAATATATTTTGGTTCCGCCATTAATTCTATTGTGCTTTACAAAAACAACCCAACTTATTTGAGTACTGAGGCAAAATTAATTATTTCGGCTAACTTTGCAAGCTTTATTATAAAGGTTTTAAACTAAATATTGTTAATAACTGCCTCATTATGAAATCATCTGAAATAAGGAAGAGCTTTCTTGACTTTTTTCGTAGCAAACAGCATACCACGGTTTCGTCTGCACCTATCGTTGTTAAAAATGATCCAACATTGATGTTTACCAATGCCGGGATGAATCAGTTTAAAGATATTTTTTTGGGAAATGAAGCAGCCAAATATAGCAGAGTCGCTGATACTCAGAAATGTTTGAGGGTGTCAGGCAAGCATAACGATTTGGAAGAGGTGGGTTATGATACCTATCATCATACCATGTTCGAAATGCTTGGTAACTGGTCGTTTGGCGATTATTTTAAGAAGGAAGCTATTGAATTTGCCTGGGAGTATTTGACCGAAGTGGTTAAAATTGATAAATCGCGCCTGTATGTGACTGTTTTTGGTGGTGATGATCAGGATGGTCTTCAGAAAGACAATGAGGCATTAAATTTTTGGAAATCACATATTGAGGAGTCCAGAATTTTGTTTGGGTCCAAGAAAGATAATTTCTGGGAAATGGGTGAAACAGGTCCTTGTGGTCCTTGCTCGGAGATTCACGTTGACATCAGGGATGATATGGAAAGGGAAGAAAATGACGGGGCTTTACTTGTTAATCAGGATCATCCTGAGGTGATTGAAATCTGGAACCTTGTTTTTATTGAATTTAATCGCCTGGCCAACGGAAAATTGCAGAAACTTCCTGCTCAACATGTAGATACAGGGATGGGATTTGAGCGTTTGACAATGGTTTTGCAAAATAAAAAATCAAATTATGATACCGACATATTTCAGCCTTTAATTCAGGAAATTGCAAAGATTACTAATAGTCATTATGGTCAGGATAAGAAGAAAGATATCGCCATGCGGGTGATTGCCGATCATCTGAGAGCGGTTAGCTTTACTATTGCCGATGGTCAGTTGCCGTCTAATACAGGTGCCGGTTATGTAATCAGAAGGATATTGCGAAGGGCAGTGCGTTATGGGTTTACTTTTTTGAATGTAGAGGAACCTTTCGTACATAAATTGTTACCTGTTTTAGTTGATCAGTTAAGCGATACATTTCCTGAAATCAGGCAGCAACAGGCACTGGTTACAAAAGTTATTTTTGAAGAGGAACAGTCATTTTTGCGCACGCTTTCGCAGGGTATTAAACGCTTTGAAGCTTACATTGAGCAAAATGTTAACCTTAAAACTATAGATGGGGCTTTTGCCTTTGAATTATTCGACACCTATGGTTTTCCGGTTGATTTGACCAAAATAATGGCTCTCGAAAAGGGGCTGGATGTAGATATGGCAGGATTTCAAAAACATTTGGAAGAGCAGAAGAACCGCTCCAGAAATGCTGCTGCAGTAGCAGCCGGTGATTGGGTGATTGTGAATGAAACCAGCCAAACAACCAGATTTATGGGCTATACGCACCTGGAAGTGCAAGCTCGGATTGTTAAGTACAGGGAGGTTGAGGCGAAAAAGAAAAAGCATTTCGAGATTGTTTTGGATCAAACACCATTTTATGCTGAATCAGGTGGTCAGGTTGGAGATCTTGGAGTGCTGGTGTCTGATCATGAAGAGATTGCAATCATCAACACCATTAAAGAAAATAACCTGATCATTCATATAAGTGCTCAACTACCCGAAAAACCTGAAATGGTATTTACTGCCAAAGTAAATTCCGAGCTTCGCCTGCGAACTGCTAACAATCACAGTGCAACACATTTGATGCATGCTGCTTTGCGTCAGGTTCTTGGAACACATGTCGAGCAGAAAGGTTCTCTGGTAGATGCAGAACGCTTGCGCTTTGATTTTAGCCATTTTGGGAAGATGACAAAAGAAGAAATAAGGGAAGTAGAACGAATTGTTAATGAACGAGTAAGAGCTGATATCCCTAATGAAACACTGGAAAATGTGCCAATTAATGATGCGAAACAAATGGGTGCTATGGCTTTGTTCGGAGAAAAGTACGGTGATACAGTGCGGGTGATTTCATTTGATCGTTCTTACTCTGTTGAGCTTTGTGGTGGAACGCATGTGAAAACAACAGGACAGATCGGACTGTTCAAAATTGTTTCGGAGGGAGCAATTGCATCAGGAGTGCGTCGTCTCGAAGCTATTACCGGTGAAGTTGCAGAGCAATATGTTAGTGATATGCAGGATAAGCTGGAGCAAATCAAGGAAATTGTGAAAAGTACCGGTGATATTGTCAAAGGAGTTGCTCAATTGAATCAGCAGCTTGCTAAAGTTAATAAGGAAATAGAAGATTTATTAGTCGAAAAAGCCAATGCAGAAGCGAACAGCCTGCTGCATAAGGCTAAAGAGATAGATGGAATTAAGCTTGTTACTGAAAAAATTTCGAATGCTTCAATGGATCAGCTAAAACAGATTGCAGCAGCTATGCGTCCATCGGCTGAGAGGCTGGTGGCTGTTCTTGGAAGCGTGAATCAGGATAAACCAGTATTGTGTTTATTTATTTCAGATCAGTTAGTTACAGAAAAATCATGGAATGCTTCCAATTTGATTCGCGAGGCTGCAAAACATATTCAGGGCGGGGGTGGAGGTCAACCTGGCCTGGCAGCAGCTGGCGGAAAAAATCCTAAGGGATTGGATGTTGCTATAAATCATATTATTTCACATTTAGGTCTCTGAGAAGGTGCAATTTGCTGGTACCAAAAATGTTAATAAGTTCTGGAATAAATGTATTTCAGATTCAATTCAAATACTAGTTAAATCATTATTTTAGCCTTGTTAAATGTTTTTACTAATTTTGAAGTAATTAACCACGCATTCACTCAGTTCACCAATCGCCATGAAGCACTTTTTATTCTTTTTTCTTATTGCGATGTCAATTCAACTTATTGCTCAACAGGAAGTTGATGAATATGAGTTACAGAATTTCTCCATACTAAGTCCTGTTCAATCCGAAATTAAAAACGCACTAGGCTGGTCGTTGCAGGACAATGGCAAGTGGGCGTACAGCGAAAACAGAATTCCTTATACTGACAGCCGGACAAATACTACCCGTCAACCGGCTGTTGATGCACTTGGCATGGAGAATTTTATTTCGATCGAACTCAGAAAAATCATGATCGACGAAAAACAGTATAATGTTTTGATCAGAAAGTATAAAGATGGCGAGTTTGAATTTGATTACCTGGCAAAAGGATGGAAAAGCTTTAACTCCTTAGCATTTTATGTTTTTCGTAGTGAGAAACTGTTCGAGCTACTTCCGGACGATCTTACATTCAACACCATGTATCTTGTTGATCTGGAATGTTATCTGGTGGATGAGATTCGAAATTTTGACGAAACGATGGTATCAGGCCGACATAGCGGATTGCATAAGTATGCAACAGGAGCAATGAAATCATTTCCGCGAAGTAAAACCGGATTTTCAATTGATTTGTTTATTCGTAAAATACAGGAGATACGGTCAGGAAGAGTTGTTAACGATCGAAATATGATTTTTGCCATTTATCCAATAAAATCGGGTGAGAAAGAGGTTGTTCGATTCAAAATGATTGATACCTATAGAAATGAAAATCTGATCAAAATGCAGACTTCTCCGGATAACTGGACCACTTTGTTCGACAATTATTTCTATGAAATCCCATTTTCAACTTTTCGCAGCTTTATTGAGGATTCAAGAGCATATTATGTGCCGGTTGAGGATGCATCCACGGCTTACACCTCAAATTACAATTGGGGAGTGCTCCGTTATCAGATTGGCGATTACCTTGGTGCAACAGAAGCTTTTTACAAAGCCCTGGAGGAAAATCCAAATGCAGATGATTTTATGTTGTATGCTTATCTGGGCAATTCGTTAAGTAAATCAGGCTTGTATAGAGATGCAGTATCCTTTTTTGATAAAGCGATTGATTTGAAACCCTCAAAGGTAATGGACTATTCCAACTGGGTAAAGAACTATTTTAACAGAGGAGTTGCAAGATATTATCTGGAAGAAACGGATGAGGCTTGTGCCGATTGGAAAAAATCCTATGATCTGGGTTATGGGAGTGCCAGTGAATACCTGATCGAGTATTGTGGCCGCCAATACAAGAAATAGTTTATGCAATGAGCCTGATTAATAGAACAATATTTCTTTTATTACTTTTTGTTTTAGTTCTTCCTGAGTTGAAATCGCAATCAGGTGGTCGTGTATATGAGTCTCCTATACCAGCTTGGGAGTTTGGCTTTCAATTGGGATTTGGTCAGTATTATGGAGATATCAGTCGGAAAAACTTTTTTCAGAAATTTTCAGGAGAAACGAGTTTTTCGGGTCAGATAATAGCCCGAAGACATTTTGACGAGCGATTTGGTCTTGGATTTAGCCTGCACAGATCAGGCCTTCACTCCGTGAAGGATATTTTTTTGGATGGTACAGCTGCAAATCTGGAGTACAATGGTCGGATATTCGAAATTGGGATACACGGATTTTTGAATATGTCGAATTTATTTTGGGGATACAACAAGCGCAACCTAAACCTGTATGCCACACTGGGTTTGCATTTCGGCGACTGGAAAGGCACCCTGAGAGACAGCCAGACTCAGAATATAATAGTTGAAAATAACAGTAATACCGCCGGCGCAACCTTTAAATCAGGCGGCATGGTAGTTCCGGTGGCTTTGGGATTAAAGTATGCTTTGTCAGACAATTTGAGCCTTGATTTCAACAGTTCAATTCATACTGTATTATCAGATGATCTGGACTATTATGCCGATGGTTTTAAGCAGGATATACTGTTTTTTACGCATATTGGAATTGCGTATCAGTTGGGCTCCGGAAGTAAAAGGATAAAACCTAAACCTGCTCAAAGCGGGATTTCACCTGTTGGTCCGGTTGAAGTGGTTGAATACGACCGGTTTGAGGTAAAAAAATCAGATAATCCGGAAACTGTTGAACCCGCTGTTGTTCCAGTACTTGAGCTGGAGTCGGCACAAAAATCAAAGACTTTTGAATTTCGGGTTCAGGTTTTGGCCAAACGCGAACAGATTGGTCATATCAGTAAAATTTATCCCAATGTAAGTTTCGATTATCCTGTTGTTGAGAACAAGTACCAGGGGATTTATCGCTATTCTACAGGTAGTTTCTCTAGTTTCAAGGCTGCACAAAATTATGCCAATATAATGAGAAACAGAGGAATACACGATGCGTTTGTGGTAGCATATCAGCATGATGTCCGCATCCCAATCACTGCAGAAATGAAAGACTAATGCTAATAAGTGTGCCTAAATTTAAAAGTAATAGAGTATTAAATTTAAAGATAAAACCTGCGGGAATATCCGGATTTGCCGTTGTTTTTGTTGTGTTTGTATTTAATTCTTTTCTGCTGAAGATTAGTCTTGGGCAATCAGTCAATCAGCAGCATCCTGCTCCGATAGTGTATAAGGTAAGTTCTGTTCGCCAATTGGGAAATCATGAAGCAAATGAATTCCCTTTAAGGATAGGATATACCCAAAATACGGAGTTGAGCACTAAAAGTAATTCTGGGTGGTATTTTTTAGCTGGGGAAAAATTGTATCAATGGCAGCTCCTGATTAACAATGAAAGCCAATCACCGCTGGTGTTCTATTTTGATAAGGATTTGAAGGCAGCGAATGCGAATTTTGTTGTTGAACTTTCAAATGGTAACAAAAAACAGTTTCAGGAGATAACTGTTTCCGACAGTTTGCCATTGACTTACGGACCGGTTTATGGTGATCAATTCGTTTTTGAGCTGACGGTGGAGGATACAAATGCGGTATATCTGGCTCTGGATGAGATAGGTGTGCTTTATAAGGATGCTTTTGGTTTTGGTACATCCGGCGATTGTGAAGTGAATGTAAATTGTGAAGAAGGTGCCTCGCTGGTAAATCAAAAACAAGGTGTAGCACGGGTTCTTGTGAAAAAAGGTTCGGGCTTGTTTTATTGTTCAGGTAGCCTGATTAATAATACGCGAAGAGATTTTGCTCCCCTTTTTTTAACTGCCAATCATTGTGGTCAAAATGCCACGGAAGCGGACTATGCCCAATGGATTTTTGCTTTTAATTATGAAGCCGAAGGTTGCGAAAATCCAGAAACAGCACCTGTCTATCAAACCCTTACAGGAGCCCGCTTGCTTGCACAATCTGAAGATGATGTTTCTGTTGACTCAGATTTTAAGCTGTTATCTCTTCTGCAGGATGTTCCACAACATTACCGACCCTTTTTTAATGGATGGAACAGAGAGAACGTGGCCACGGCTTCCGGTCATGCGATTCACCATCCTGATGGGGATATCAAAAAGATTTCTTCCTACACAGAAACGCCACTTTCCACTGCTTATCAGGGGGGCAGTGAAAATCCGGATGCACCCTATTGGCGCGTAGTGTGGGCCGAAACTGAGAATGGACATGGAGTAACCGAAGGAGGTTCATCGGGTTCTCCTTTGTTTGATGATAACGAATTGATAATTGGAACATTAACAGGAGGCCTGGCATCTTGTGATTCGCCTTTAACGCCTGATTATTTTGGCAAGTTCTCTTTTTCGTGGAATAAAAATGGCACCTTAGCCAACGAGCAGCTGGCACCCTGGCTCGATCCTGAACAAACAGGGGTGATGCGTTTGTCAGGTATGGGCTATGATCCAGAAGTGTTGACAGCGTATTTTATGTCACAGCATAGAAATATTATCGTGGGACAGGAAGTGGGTTTTACAAATTTGTCCTCAGGAAATATTTTGGATTATGAATGGTTTTTCGAAGGAGGACAACCTGAGCAATCGACCCAAAAAGATCCGGGAATGATTACTTTTCCTCGTTCAGGAAATTTTGATGTAAGGCTGGTGGTGTCCAATGAGTCAGTGAGTGATACATTAATTTTGGAGGATTATATCGAAGTTTCGGGCAGCATTTATCCCAATCCGGTTACCTCAAGCTTTACCCTGGATTTTGGAAAGGAATTTCCGGAGAATCCGCAATTGATTTTGTTTGACCTGAGAGGACGGGAAATTGATATTTCGACCGTAAAAGCGGATAACAAATTGGTTATCAGCCCTATAAATCATCAAATAGGAATCCATTTTCTTCATGTGATCACAGAAGATCAGACAGAAATGCATAAAGTGCTGTTGATAAAATAAATGTGTTAGTTAGGGTCTGCTGAAAAAGTCTGTCGTATGCCAGATTCGAGGCGACAAGACGAAGATGTATCGATATACTTCGAGTCGCAGGCAACACAGAAGATGGCGTGCGACAGGCTAGCCAACACATTGTTGTTGAAATTTTTAAGTTCAGAATAGACTTTAACGAAGTAGCTTAATTCAAATATTACACTGTACTGCATGGATTTTAGATGATTTCTCATAAATACCTTGCGGAAACCACAATACAATAAATGGCAACTTAAATTATATCAATGTGTTAGGTGTTTTTCAGCAGACCCTAGTTATATTTCTTCCGTATTTCTGGAAGACGTATAATTACGCCATTTTTCGATCAAGCTCTGCATATCTTGTGGCAGATCACTATCGAAGAAAAGCTGTTTACCGCTTGTAGGATGAATAAAGCCAAGCGATTTGGCATGTAGGGCATGGCGTGGCAGGATTTTGAAACAATTTTCGATAAACTGCTTGTATTTGGTAAACGAAGTTCCCTTTAAAATTTTATCACCACCATACCAGGCATCATTGAATAGTGGATGCCCAAGATGTTGCATATGAGCCCTGATCTGGTGGGTGCGCCCCGTTTCCAGCTGACATTCCACTAAAGTAACGTATCCAAAATGTTCCAGAACCCGATAATGCGTAATGGCTTCTTTTCCATGACTTCCGTCTGCAAAAACATCCATTACCTTCCTGTTTTTCAGGCTACGGCCTATGTGTCCGGTTATTGTTCCGTTTTCTTCTTTTGGCGAACCCCAGATTATGGCCTGATATTTTCGTTCGATCGTATGCTCAAAAAACTGCCGGGCCAATACTGCCTGAGCGAGTTCGGTTTTAGCTACCAATAGCAAACCGGTTGTGTCTTTGTCGATGCGATGGGCGAGATAACCAAAACCATTTTCAAGCTGCTGCGAAGTCTCCTGAAAATAATAGGCCAGTGCATTCAATAAGGTTCCTGAATAATTGCCATGGCCGGGATGTACAACAAGATTGTATTGTTTATTAATCACAATCACATCCTCATCTTCATAAACAATTTCCAGCGGAATATTTTCGGGGATAATTTCAATTTCGCGCGGTGGATACGAAAACACAACCGCAACTACATCATCAGGTTTTACTTTGTAATTTTGCTTTACAACAGTTCCATTTACATGAATATTACCTGCTTTGGCTGTTTGCTGAATCTTATTTCTCGAAACATTTTCTATTCTGTTCATCAGGAATTTGTCAACCCTTAGCAAAGCCTGTCCTTTGTCGGCCACAAAGCGAAAATGCTCGTAAAGTTCGTTGTTTTCTTCCAGTTGTTCCGAATTGTTTTCATCGGTTATTGTGTATTCCATATCAGGGTGTAATCACTAATTTTTGAGTGGCAACTGGCCTGTTTTGATGTATGATCTGAACAAATAATAATCCTTTCTTAAAGCCTGAAATCGAAATTTTGTCTTGCCAGTTTTGTTCATGAACAACACGGCCTGTAACATCATAAAAAAGTATTTTGGTTTGATGATCAGGAACTAAGCCTGTCAGACTGAGCTGTACATAATTTTGTGCGGGATTGGGATAGCAATTCAAAACAAATTCTTCTGGATTATCAACTTCCGGAATGTCGATATAATAGGATGCTCCAACCACCGGACGCAGCATAATTGATCCGGGTATTATGCTGTTTCTCCATTGATCATCAGAGCGGTAAAAATTATACTGACTATTATCCAATGCGGCATCAAATCCGATGTTGATGCTTCCCATTTCTTCCTGCATCAGACCAATATAAAATATCCCATTCATGATAACAGGATCAGGAAATTCATATAAATGAAATTCATACATATTATCGCTCCATTGCGGACGCTGTCTTACCAGCCTGTAAACTTCTTCACCAGGCATTCCGTTATTATCTTTCCACACCACGATGTCAAAAAACTTATTATTAGTATTGTTCAAGGTTCTGTTGAAAAGCATTTGAACACCTTTTAAAGTGTCGGGCACAACCATTTTGAATTGTACAGCCATATGTGCACCGGCTGGTTCCAGTCCATAACCTAATTCTGGTGTTCCGTCGTCGTAGGCAAAATAGTTGTAAAAGCCCTGCTGATAGGTAATAGAATCAACAAGCGGTGGCTGATAAGTTGAGTCGCTGACATAATGTGTGATTTGATAGGAGGTGGAATCACGATCAAAATCGAGCGAAAACAAAGATTGTATGTTCGGGCAGGCATGGGCAGCACCACAACCAGTCTCACAGGTTTGAAAACCATTTGTGCTGAAGGGATCCAGGTTACAATTCCCGCCGTAATAATCAAAATATTGATTGCCAGCGATTTGTTTTACGCTGTATTCGTATGTGGTATTATGCGTGACATTGTCCAGGTTTGTGATGAAAAGCTCAATGCTTGGTTTCACAGCATTTGTAGGGTCAGAGCGATATTGTTTGTAAGGCATCGCCTGATACCTGCGCAGGAACGAAGGTGCCCGCTCCGAAAAGCTGATCATCGGATAGCTTGTGTCGGCTTTGCTGCGGTTGCGATCAAGCCTGATCAGATCAATATTCCATTGATCTACATTACTTCGATTGGAGGGTAAGGTGTTGTCGGAAATGCTTCCATAATTGTAAAACCTGAACTGGAATCGCTCATTAAAATAGGACGTATCCGTAACCGGTATCAAAACCTGTTTGAAATAAGCCTGATTGTAAAAATAAAAGGAATCGAGCGACATTCCCGGCATGGCCCAGACGGTTTCCCAATTAACTGCCGGCTTAAAAACCGAATCACAGGGCAAGGTAACCTCATCACCCCAGGTGAGTATCCGGTTGCTGATCCAATAAAGATTTGTGTCGCAACCAAAGGGAGCATAAAGCGTATCTAAAGGAAAAATAGAATCAATATTGTTGGCCAGCAGGTAGTCGTCCACCCAAACCTTTGTAGAGTCAATAAAGTCGAATTCAAGTTCGCCATTTGGATAACCAAATTGCAAAACAAGACTGTCGTGGGACTCAGGTTTATCTCCTCTTCCCTGAGGTTGATAGTAAAAGCTGAAATATACAGAATCAGCCGGGCTCAAAGATTGTTGTGTGGGTTCGAATACAGAATCGAGCCGGATAAGTGCAGATTCTAACATATCGGCAATGAAAGGCCTAATGGAGGCATTTTCATAAACTTTTCCCTGCCCGTCCAGCACATCAAATGTTGCAGCATGGTGGTTTGGTGGCAGATAAGGAAAGTCTGCATTAATGAAAACTGCATTGGCTGGCCATTTGAGCTGATCTGTATTGACTTTTGTTGTTGAAAAATCTTCGAAAAAGGGAAGGTGAAGGGTGATTTCTCCTTCATTGCCTTTAGATAGCACCGCATTTTGATTCTGATATGCAGGATTGACGGCAAGGCCACTCACTACTTCCTGTGCATAAAGCGGTGTAGTAGTTTGCCCTATCAAAAAAATTAAAATTGCGGATATAAATTGACTTTTAATTCCCATTTTATTCAAAGTGATAAATTTCGTTGATTAATTGTTGAAGGCTGTCGCGACTTAAACTGTCCGACTGCATTTGCAAGATAAGGTCTTCAAAATTGAAGGTTTTTTCGGATCGGAACCAAATATCAACCTTTTTTCCTAAAGGAGCGTAACTACCTGGTAATGAAGATGGGGAGCTGCGGAATACCCTGGAAGAAGCAGAATCCTGATCCAGAAAATAAAACTCACCCGGATTTAATCCCGCCCTGAACAAAGTCTGTTTTACCTGCGCTGGCAACATTCCCGTTAGGAATGGCATGGGCGTGAGCGTGTCTCTAGTATTTCCGTTTCCAAGTATGAGCTCGATAGCCTGTCCTTTAAAAATGGGAGTGCCGGGCTCTATTACTTCATTCTGATATTGTTGCTCTATTACTGCATTTTTTGCAAAATGATCAATATAAAGCAATTGATTTACCTTAAGTCCTTCTTTCTCAAGTAGTACCATAGCCTGTCGGATTGAGAGATTTCTCAAATTTGGCATGATCACCTGCTCAGGCATTACAGCTACTTTAACATAATATATGTTTCGACCGGCTTTAACCTTTGAGCCGGGCAGTGGGTCTTGCTGAAAGACAGAACCTTTGGGTAAATCTTTGATGTAAACACTATCAAGCAAAACAAAATTGAAAAGTCCGGCATATTGATCTTGAATCACCTGAAGAGCTTGTCCGGTGAAATCAGGAACGATATACACTTCGCCATGTCGGGTGTATTTGTCGAGCGACCGAAAAATCATCCAGATCAATAAAATACTTAACAGTAGGATGATGGCGAGATGCAGATAGAATTTCTTTTTGAAAAGAAAACCGAAAGCCTTCATTTTTTTATAATTTAGCCTGACTAAGCAATAAGTTGTCTTAAAAACTACAACAGCCTGTATTTATTGTCTATTGGCGGCAAAGATAGCTATTTTATTACAGCTTTTTGTTTGTGTTAAAAGCGTAGTATAAGTCTATAATGTAAATGAAATTATGAAAATTATTGCAGTTGTTTGCGGGGGTGATTCCGGGGAGTTTGATATTTCGATGAAAAGCGGGAGGGTTGTGCTGGCAAATCTCAACAAGGATAAATACCAGGGATTTCTTGTTTTGATTTCAAAGAAAAAGTGGGCGGTACTCTTCGATAATGGTGAAGAAGCTGCTATTGATAAAGATGATTTTAGTTTTATTTACAACGGTCGAAAGATAGTTTTTGATGCTGTTTTTAACGCGATCCACGGAAACCCGGGCGAAAATGGAATATTGACCGGTTATTTCGATTTGCTTGGTATTCCTTATACTTCATCCGGACACACGACCTCGGCCCTTACTTTTCATAAGGATTTTTGCAAGCGGGTAGTGCAATCGCATGGCTATAGAGTGGCTAAGTCGGTTTTGATCAATGCGGGCGAAACCTATGATTCAGATCAGATCATCTCGTTTTTAGGTGGATTGCCGGTTTTTGTAAAACCCAATAATGGCGGGTCGAGCGTGGGAATCACAAAGGTGAAGAAAACGGAAGAATTAAAAAATGCAATCCAAACGGCATTAAAGGAGGATCATCAGGCTTTGGCCGAAGCTTTTGTTCAGGGGCGAGAAATCGCCTGTGGGGTGATGGAGAATAACAAACGCTTGATAGTTTTTCCATTAACGGAAATTGTAAGCAAGAATGAATTTTTTGATTACGAAGCCAAATATACCAAGGGAATGGCAGACGAAATTACGCCAGCACCTATCAGTGAGGAAGATGAGCTCTGGATCAAATCAACGGCTGCACAATTGTATCCCATTCTGGAGTGTAAAGGTTTCGTTCGGTTTGATTTTATCCTTACTTCGGATGAGCTTTTCTTTATTGAAGTAAATATTGTTCCTGGGATTTCTGAAGCGAGTATCTTGCCTCAGCAAGCTGAATTTATGGGGATTAGTTTGGCAAAACTATTTGATATGGCATTGGAGAATATCTGCTCCTGAGTGCTATTGTTTTTGCAAAAAGCTAATAAGTTTTTGTGTGGCAAGGGCTCTGTGACTGATCTTGTTTTTTAATTCGGCAGGCATTTCTGCAAAACTTTGTTGGTAGCCATCCGGAACAAATACAGGATCGTAGCCAAAACCACCTTTTCCGGTAGGTTGCATAAGGATTTGTCCGCAGATTTTTCCTTCGAAGAGATGCAATTGTTCCTCCCAAAATAATGCTATCACCGTTTTGAAGCAAGCGTTTCGGTCTTGTTTATCTTTCATTTCAACGAGCAGTTTATCCACATTGTCCTGATAGCTGGCCTTTGCACCTGCATATCTTGCCGAAAAAACACCGGGCCTGCCATCAAGTGCTGCTACCTCAAGTCCGGTATCATCAGCAAAGCAATTTTCGGTTGTAAGATCGAAGATATAGCGAGCTTTTTGGATCGCATTTTCTTTAATTGTTGGAGATGTTTCAGGGATATCATCGTGAAAATCAATTTCGGCAAGACTGAGTACTTGAAATTGGTTACCCAGAATAGCATTGATTTCTTGTAGTTTGTGCTGGTTGTTGGTGGCAAAAATGAGTTTTTTCATTTTGGATTGAAAAATTAAAAAAACCGGCTACCGCACAAATTTCACAGTAGCCGGTTTTTTAGTGTTTGCTTAAGGCAATCTTACAGCTTCATAATCTGTGACACTAACTTTTGGAACCCTGGCATTGTATTTTTTATTGATCGCATCAATAAAGGTGTTGGCGGCCAGTGCATTACCCTGTGGTGTGAGGTGAACTCCATCTGTTGAGAAAGCATTTCCAGTTACAAATTCAGTGGTGAAAAGTACACCATCCATTTTGATTCCGGTAGTTGATCCCTGGTTTAAAAGTTCGTTCATATCTACCAGGGCCAGATCGTGATTTTGGGCAGCTGTCTCAATAATCTGGTTATAGGCAACGATGGCAGCATCAATCTCAGATTTTTCATCGTGTGTAATGATAAACTGCCCGGGAACGGGTTTCATACTTCCCCAGTATCCACATTTCAGCGAATCTTGTGGGATGGAGAGTAGTACGAGTTCTGCTTCATTGATTTGCCTGATGCGCAACATCTCATAACCTGGAGGAGTTGGAATGGTTGGATCCTGAATCACCATTGGGTTAGCTCCTAATTTAAAGCTGATTCGATGGGGCAGACCAAATTGTTCCATTGCGGCATTGTATTGTGCATATCCGGTATTGAGTTGATCAACCAATGCCTGATCCTGCAATACAATTGGATTATAAGGAACGGTAGTGAAATAGGGAAGATCAGTGATATCGGGGATATTGGCAATGGCACCAGCTGTTGCAGTAGTTTTAAAAGTGCCGATGACGGCTTCCATACTTGCAGCAAAGGTTTCAACAGCAGTGATTTCATCCGCTGCTCCACCAGCCAGGGCATAGGTTAATACATCATTATTCCCAATCCAAAGGGTGAAGAAAGTAGGTTGCACTACTCCAATTTCATCGATTACGGCATTAGATGCATCACTGGCAAATCTGGCATAGAAAGGATTCAGGCTGGCATAACCCGGAGCAAGTAAATGAGTGACTTTTGCTCCCGGAACACCGATATTATGAAAAGGTCCTTCGGCAGCAACACTTGTACCAAGCAAGATAGCCAGCTCCTGTTGGGTGGCATTTGGATTAGCCGGAACAGGTGCCAATGAAGTGTTTCCGAGGCAGTCAGTTGAAAAACCCATTACGAGCTTTGTTCTCAGGCTAGCCCCATGATTTCCAACTCCATCTTCGCTGTTAATGTAAGGGATTTTAAAGGCTCCCTGACGACCAACTGCTTCAAACTGTTTGGCCAGGATAGCCGTGTAGGAATTTTCCTGTCCTGAACGGTATAAGGCACCGCCTGCATAGCCTGCAGTGAGCGAGTTGCCGGCTGACATATAGACAGAGAAATCTGCATTTCCCTTTGTTGGTTCAAATTCGTTTATTTCTGGTTGACAGGCCCACATCGTGGCGGCAGCAACCAATACAAATAATATTCTCAATTTCATATTGTCAATTTTTTAAGATTAGAAACGATACGACACACCAATACCCGGGATATAAGCAGCTGATTTGTAAGTGCCACCAAACTGATCAGGTTCATAGGTTTTAGTAGCCTGCAAACCATTTATCTGCAAGTAGGATAAATCAATACTCAGCTTTTCCGAAGGTGTAATACTTAAACCTAAAGTAAAAGCCAGATTGTTGAGACTTACCGTTTCGGGGGTAAAATATTTTTCGTTTGTCGGGCTGGGATCATAGTATCCGCCAATACGAAATGTGAGCAGGTCGCTGTAAACGTATTCGGCACCAATTCTTGGAATAAAGGTGTCCTTATAATCGCGCTGGTTCTTTGAGTTTAAAAGCTCCCCTTTTTCTTCAAATTTGAATTCAAGCTCCTTATAAGTGCTCCACATCACATAATTAATTTCAGCTGATAAGAGTAGTTTTTCTGTTGCCTGATAGGATACCCCAAAATCAAGATTGGCAGGCATAGGAAGTGCTGCATCGAATTTGTTTTCATTTGGAATATTGGCTCCCACAGCGATTGGAACATTAAAGGTAGCATCGCCGCCAGTGATTTCCATCATAATTTCTGAACGATAATTCAATCCAAGCGAAAGCTTCTCGCTGGCATTATAGTACACGCCGGCATTAAAGCCAATATTGGATGTGCTGCCTTCTAGTTTCACATAACTGTCAGCACCATAATTCAGACCCTTTTGTAATTCAACTTTCCCTGTTGCATAAACAAGTCCAGCACCAATGCCAAGTTTATCGCTTATCTTATACGCAACTGTGGGTTGAAAGTAAATAGCCTGTAAGGAAATATTCTGAATGAGCAACCTGCCAGCCCAGTTGTCTTCCCACTTGGAGGAACTGCCATAAGGTGTATATACAGCCAGGCCTACGGACCATTTCTCATTGATCTTACCGGCACCATAAAAATAAAATGGAGTACTCATGCTGTTATCTGTTTCAGCAATATGATCTGATTCAAATTTCTGAAAGCTGATCCGTGAAATTATTCCACTTGCACCCAGTGCAAAGTCGGTTTTGGTTTGCATCATCGCCAAAGCACCTGGATTATAGAACATTGAAGTGGCTCCCATTTGTAAGGCAGTACCCGTAAGACCCATACCTGTGCTCCTGTTGCTTTGTAGGCGCACCTGATAACCACCGGCCTGAAGAGTCAGAAGACCCATCACCAGCATTGTGGTGATAATAAACTGTTTACGCATATATTTGTTTTTTAATTTAATCGGCGCAAGGTACAAAATTTTTGATTGAACAATTTTGTATTGCAATATCTCAGTAACTTTAGGTATCCAGGTGCCAGTTCACAGGAAGGAGGCCAATATTTTCAAGATAATGATTGGCTTTCGAAAAATGTCTGCAACCCAAAAAGCCTCTCGAAGCAGAAAGTGGAGAGGGGTGTACTGTTTTAAGAACCAAGTGTTTAGAAGTGTCTATTAATTGCTCTTTACTGATCGCATGATTTCCCCAAAGCATAAATACTACGCCGGCACGAAATTCGGAAACAGCTTTAATTGCCGCATCAGTAAATTTTTCCCATCCTTTGCCGGCATGGGAGGCTGCCTTGCCCGATCGCACTGTTAAGGAGGTGTTGAGTAAGAGAACACCCTCAGCTGCCCATTTCTCTAAATTACCGGTTTTTGGAGCTGTGATCCCCAGATCGGACGCCAGTTCCTTATAGATATTTACCAGACTTGGCGGAGGTTTTATACCATCCGGTACTGAGAATGCCAACCCGTGTGCTTGCCCTGGACCATGATAAGGATCCTGACCCAGGATAACTACTTTTACTGCAGGTAGTGGTGTTTTGTTGAAGGCATTAAAAATCAATTTAGCTGGTGGAAAGATAGAATATTGCGACATCTCCTCCTTTAAAAAACTTTTGAGTTCACTAAAATAGGGTGCTTCAAATTCAGGCTGCAACACTTTATACCAACTGTCATCAATCTCGGGTTTGACCGGCATATCTTTCTTATTTGAACAATATTAAACTTTGTTTTTTGTTCTTTAAAAGATTATATGTTACTTTGTAACAAATTTTGTAATGGATAATTAACTTCCGCTAAGGTATGAAAAAAATTGCTGTCCTAATTTTATTTGTTTTTGCCGTATCACTTGCAGCTACTTCTTGCAAATCGACAAGTAAATGTGCTGCTTATGGTGAATCGCATAAATTTCAGCGCGAAACACGCTATTAATTGGTCGGGCTTTTTGGTCCGGTGTCCGCTGTTTTAATAATTTAATCATGCAGCAGGCCTCAATTTATTTATTGATCTTACTCCTGGTTTTTTCAGGAGTTATTTTTGGTCAGGATCTTCAAAATGATGAGTTGGATGATGTGGCCGAACAAATTATTTATAATCGGGAACGAACCGGTAATGTAACAGCGCATAACCTGGGTTTTGCAATGAGTTATAAACCCGGGCGTAATAAAAACGCTTTCACAACTACCCTTTTAAATATTGAGTTATTGACCATGAAATCACCTAAGCAGGTGAAACTCATTAATCCATATTACAATAATTCGAAAAGGTATGTTTATGGAAAACTGAATGATGTTTTTATTTTGCGTGGTGGTTATGGTGTGAAAAAGCTATTGAATCAAAAGCCTTATTGGGGTGGTATTGAATTGAGGTGGTTGCTCGAAGGCGGGGCTAGTATTGCCTTTCAAAAGCCTTACTATTATTTTGTGATCAATATTGAGCAAGGTGTAAACGGTAATCTTGTGATTGACACCAAACGTTATAACGAAAATTCAACTTCAACGCATGATATCTATGGCAGAGCTCCATTTACAAAGGGGCTGGGTGAAATTTCACTTCGTCCTGGATTGTATTTCAAATCAGGTTTGAATTTTGAGTTTGGCTACATAAAAACTCAGATTAAGGCTGCAGAAGTAGGTGCGGCATTCGAATTCTATCCGCAGGGAGTTACAATCCTTGCTGACAATAAAGACCAGAAATTTTTCCTGACGTTTTACATTAGCTTTGGTTTTGGAAAGCGGTTTAATTTCTATAGGTAAAGCTTAGGATTAGCCGGTTTACACAATCCAGCTGTGTTTCACTGAAAGTGATAGGCTCTGTAAATTTGTTTCCCTAAGTTTTGAGATGTGAGTATCTGCCTCGCGAAATGGTATTAAGCTTGGAAATTTAATTCATCTTAGGTTTGGCAAAATGGAGTTCAACTTATCAATCAGTTTTGTTATAAGATAGATTAAAAAAAAACACCTGCTGAATGAATATCAACAGGTGTTTGTAAGTAATTTATCTGAAAAACTATTCAATGATAAGCCTTTGTGTGAAGGCATTTGAGTCATGGATTAATTTCACAAAATACAATCCTGACTTAAAGTCTTCGAGTTGAATTGTAACCAATTGTTTATCAATTCCAAAAGTTATTTCCTGTTCATATACTTTACTGCCAATGATGTTGTAAATTTCCAGACGAGCCTGTTGGAAGTTTGCCGATTCAATTTTTAATTGAATATAATCGTTGGCAGGGTTTGGATAGAGCTTGAAAGCCTGTTGAAATTGTTCTTCAACAGACGTTTCGTTAGCTGTTGTAAAACTCCAGGTTTCGCTCCAGGCTGTTGAATCCAGGCCTTGAATTGCTTTCACGCGCCAGTAGTAGGTTGCAAGCGGATCGAGCATAAACATATGTTGCCAGAAGTTATGTTCCACAACTTCAATTTCTCCATTTGGAAAATCGGGTGCTTTATCAAGGGCTACCATATATTTTTGTGCTCCGTGGATCTCTTCCCAGGTAAAACGTGGCACACGGGCAACTTCAGTTGCATTGTTAGCAGGTGCGGTTAAAACTACCGTGCTAATTGTGTTAAATTTGAAAGCAGGAGACCAGTCAGAAACACCACCAGCATGACGTGCATTCACTCTCCAATAATAATCCTGGCCAAATGCCAAACCAGTTATGTTGTAACTTGCCACATTAGTTTCATAGGTATAGGCATCTAAAAAATCCTGATTAGGAGCAATTTGGATTGTATAGCGTCCTGCTCCGCTTATTGAATCCCAGGTTAAGGTAGGATCGAGAACAATTTCAGTGGCATTATTAGCAGGAGTTTTCAAAGTTGGATTAGAAATTACAGTGAAAGAGGCAGCAGATGACCAATCTGAGGTAGCAGCAGCATGTTTTGTTCTCATCCTGAAATAATGATTTTTGCCAAATAACAGGTTGCTAAGCCTGTATTCCAGGATGCTATTGCTCACCGTATAACTTTTCAGGTATTCACTGTTAAAGCCATCACCCTGGTAAGAGATTACGATACCACCATTTCCTACAATGTAACCACTGTTTTCATCAAACAAATGGATATCAGCTAAATCGTCTCCTGTTCCACTGGCAGCAAGTTCCCACATTGTTCCGTTAAATACAGCTAAATTTCCGTTGCGACCAATCAAATATCCTGTTTCAGCATCCAGAAATTGAATGCCTTGCCAATCGCGGTTTCCTAATACTTGTTCAGTCCATTCGGTGCCGTTAAAGTTATACAAGCGACCTCCCTTGGCACCTGCCCAGATATTGTCGGATGCAAGCATCCAAACGGACAGCATATCTCTGTTTCCGGATGAATAAGTTGTCCAGTTGCTGCCATCAAAAACAGCACTGTTTCCTGAAGCTCCGGTGATTACTATCTTATCACTGTCGATCCCGTGAACAGTAAAAAGGTCTTTATCAACTATTCCAACATCAATCTGGCTCCAATCTGTTCCATTGTAATGCAGTACTGTTCCTGAGTTACCAACGGCATAACCATCTGTTTCTGAAACAAAGAATAATGCATTCAGATCTTCACTTGTGCCTGGTTCCACTTCTGACCAGGTGTTGCCATCATAATGGAGAAGAACACTATCAACCCCAACAATCCATCCTGAATTGGCTGAGGTAAAGAATACATCATGTAAATCACTGTCAACAGGGCTTGTAACTGATGTCCAGCTATTATTTTCCAGTTTTAGAATGGTACCAGAAGCACCAACTGCCCAAGCAGTTGTTTCGTCAACATTGAACACTCCAAATAGATTATTGCTTTGACCCGAACTTTCGGTACGCCAACTATAAGCGGTGTCAACCTCAATATCATATCCGGTTACGCCAGTTATTTCATTCCATTTTAGCAAGGCATCCGGATTTTGAACGGAGGCATTTGCCGGTGAGGTAATGGTTACTGTTTTTACTACTGTGAATGACCAGGGTGTCGACCAATCTGAGGTGGCGATACCATCACTTGCTCTAACGCGCCAGTAATAGGTTTCATTAAAATTCAGTTCCGACATCTCATAAGCCGTAACACTTGTTTGAGGGAAGGATACTGGATTATTGAATGTTTCATCCTGCGAAAGCTGAACTTCATATACAACCTCTGTTCCTTGTCCGGTAACGGCATTCCAGTCGAGCAGTGCATTAGGCATCTGATCAATAGCTCCATTTGCTGGTGCTTTCATCTCGGGTGTGTAAATGCGCTGCTGTGCTGAAAGTTGTAATCCAAATATGAGCACTATGGTTAAAACGGATAAAAATCTTTTCATTGTTTACTTGATTTTGAGGTCAATATTCAATTAATAAACGAAGAATTTCAAGGCTTTACTTGCGTTACCACTATCGAGCCTTAAAATATAAGCTCCACGTTTCAGCTTGTCCATATTCAATTCGGTTTGATAGGTTCCTTTACTAAGGTTGCCAAGGTTCTGCGACATAATTTGTTTTCCGGAAAGATCAAACACCTGATAATTTACGTTTGCATTTTGCAATATCTCAAACTTCAAAGTGGTATGGGTATTTACCGGATTGGGATACATCGTAACTACCAGTTCTTCAGGATGATTGGCAAGTATAGGATTTTCTTCTAATCCTACAGGTTTTCTGAAGTTATTACATCTGAAGAAACCTCTTCCAAACGTTGCAGCATAGATAATACCATAGTTATTTGTGCCAGGATAATGCAGTACAGTAGTGTCAATATTGATCAACTGAACAGTATCAGCAGCTTTGTTTATCCATTGCTGTTTAAGGTCGAACACAGGCACATCGCCCATTTCGCTTTGTTCGGCAACCCAAACCGGACTACTAGTAAAAATATCATCAGTGATGAAGATTCCATGTTCGGTTCCCAGCATGGCCTTCTCTGGATTGCTCATCTCAATGATGGAGGAATAAACGGGCATTTTGGGCAGATTACCCTGTTTGCTTACAAAAGTTGGTTCGGCATCCAAAGCATTTGTTGTCATTAAAACATAATGCTCATTGCCATAGTTGGCAAGCGTTATCATTACATTGTTTGGATTATTGGGGTCAACTGCAATGGAAGTGATTGATTGGCTGATAGGATCGGATGTTCCGGGAATGTTAACCGGTAATTGACGGGTTGCAATGATACATTGTGGACTTGATACATCTGCCAGATCAAAATTATGTGCCAGGGCAATGTTTGAGATACGAAATAATTTTCCATCACGCGTTCCTACAAAGAGGTGGTTAGCATCTTTTGAATATGCAATGGATTGCGGAACACCTGAGAAATTAACACTTGTATTAGCGATCTCGAACCATTCGGGCTGAACTCCAAAATTCAACAGGTCTTTGGTCATCCAAATCCTGTTAGCTGTGGCAATGAACAACCTGGTCGAAACGATATCTTTAATTCTTATCGAATCGCCACTTTGCAGTGATGTGGGCAGTGTATAGTAGAATGGATGTTCAAAGTTTGAGCTTTTCACTTTTAACACTTCACCAGCTGCATAATTTTTTCGGGCATGAAAAGTTATTGAATCTCTGCTGTTTTCGTTGTCATAGCTTTCCCATAACGCAATAGGGGTAATGAATGAGGTATTACTGATTTGATCAGACAAAAACTGTGTAGATAGCGTGAAGCCCATATCTTCGGTCCGGTCAATACTTCCTGCTTCTGCGCTAAGTACCGCAGCATCTGGATTGATGGTCGAAACAACTGTAGATCCGCCATTATTTGGGCTGGAAACAGTGTAAATAATTTCACCTTGTTTTGAGGTATTTCCAGTTGAAGAAACATAGATAGTACCATTATCCTGAGATCCTCCAACTACTCTGTTTTCCTGGCCGGTAGGGGCAACGGTGTAGAACCTGGATGTGATGAAATTACGGTTTGCATTTTGGAAAGTAAAATTATCACCGGAAATAGTACCCTTAAATACCCCTGCATCAGTTCCAATGTAGATTTGATTTGGAGTAGTTGGGTTGAATGCTGTAATATGTTGTCCTCTATGTACATAGAGAGGATTTAGATCGGAGGCAATGTCATTTGATTTTGCATCCCATGAATAAAATCCAACTTCAGTAATTTTTTTGCCCTGCCATAGGTTAACGGCATTTATCAGGATGCGGTCAGGATCATTTGGGAAAACCGTGATACAATTATTGTAGTTCCCATATTCTTCATAAATATTTTCTGATGTAGTTGCCGGAAGTATTACATTCCAGGTGTCACCTTTATCAGATGATGCATAAATACCTAAATGAACACCATAAATAGTAACGGCACTGGCATAAAGTTTATTTGGATCTGAGGGAGCAATGGCTAATTCGAGACGACTAACGCCAGATTCAGGTAATGAGATGGAGTCGCCAGTCGAGCGATTTATAAAAGCATTTACATCGCCAAGCTTGGAGATATAACATTTGTTATCAACGCTGGCAACCACAATGCCATCACTACCAACTTTTACGTCAGTGGCATTCATATTCAGTTCAGCACCATCCTCATCTGCTGCAATATTCCAGCTGTTTCCACCATCAGTCGATACCATCAGTCCGCTATTGGTTGCTGCAAACACATGACCTGCTTCATTCACGGCAAGTTCGTTTACAAATGCCCAGGAAGCCGAATTATCATTAGCAACAGGCAAAGTGCTTTCGAGCTGAACAAAATTTTCACCATCAGTTGACTTGAAAACTCCCTGACCTACCAGCCCGGTAGTATAATTATAATCGATTAGTCCGTTTAGTTTCTGGGCTTCGAATCCATCACCTGTCCCCACATAAATGTCTCCATTGGGTGCCTGAACCATACAGCTCACTAACATATTGATATTACTAGCTCTCGTCCAGGTGATTCCATTATTTACTGATTTCCAAACTCCGCCACCACTTGCACCAATCAATATGCTGCCTTCATTTCCTGGTTTGTTGTCGAATAAAATGGCTTTTACCTGTCCGCCAAAATTATCGGGGCCAAGATTAGTCCAGTTTAAGGCTTCGCGATTGCGGGTTTCTGACATTGCCCGGGTCTGGTTTATTGCTTCTAACACATCTCTGACATCGATAGTGCCAGTATGTTGGTTAGCTCTCAAGCTTTTTAAATAGGATTCGGCAGCGTACTGCTGATCTTTTTGAGGTGCCTTGATATCCTCATTTTCCGGGGTTCCGGCTAAAAGACTTGTTCCGGCTAAGAGTGTGAGTGTCAATAATAAACTTAACGGTAGAAATCCTTTTTTCATATCATGTAATTTTGATTATATTTCAGTTCTTTGACTGTTTCAAATAGTGGCACAAGTTACAGCAAATATTGAAACCTGCAACACTTAAAATCGGTTTTTCTTTAACAATCCTTAACGTTTGTGCTGGCTTAATTTAACGCAACAAAGATAAACTTAAAATTTATTAACGCAACAGTATTCCAGTTTTCGGTTAATGACCTTAAGTTTGAGGAGATTACAACCTCCTGATTCATTGCTTGCTATTGGTTTTTCTAGAGATGAATCGGGCTGTATTTATTCAAAGACTAACGAATCATTAACAACTAACATTATTTGATAGCTAATATTTTGGCCATGATTCTGGAAAATTATTTGCGGCGATTTAGTGATTGCCCAGTCAACTGCCCGCCACATCGAGTCGTTATACACGGCTGTATAATATAAGGTGTCGTTGTTCTTAACATCGAACTCCACTGACGACACGGGCACGTAATCGCTGGTTACATCCTCATAATGGTAATGCCCGATAAATGGTGGCGTACTTAAACTCAGCTCTTTAATAGCAAATAGACTATTTGGATTTTTGGAATAAATTCTTCTGTAAACTTTGGGTATTTTATTTTGTTTGAAAAGATACCCGGTACCAGGAGGTAGTAATGCTTCAAATTTTCCGTTGATATTTTTGGCAACAGCAAAATAGAAGCTGCCGCTAGTATCGGCAAGATAAGGGACGTAATCAATTGTGGCTGGAATCCCAAACGACCTGAGTAGCATGGCTTTTAAATAAGCCAGATCCTGATAGTTTCCTGTTTTGCTTTGAAGTATTTCGTGCAGTTTTTGTGGTTCCGGAATACGCTGATATCGTTTGTCAAAAGAAAAATTAATATCTATGTAATCATCAATAAACTTGATGAGTTCTGAAGGATCGGTTTGGTTTTCCATGGAATCGAGTATCCAACCAAAATTTTCCAAAACAGACTTCCTCCAATTATGTAAGCTTTCATTGCCAAAACGGTAGGGGAGAACGTATTCAAAAAAATCATTTGTTGAATAGGAAGTAGTCCAAGAAAAGGATTTGCTCAATATGGCCAGATCGATTGTATTTATTAAGAGCCCGGCGGTGATTGTATCCTTGTCAAGTGTATATTTTTTGGCTTTGTAGCGAATGCCGTTTTTGTTGTATTTATGATCATACCACCATTTTTCCTGGGCTTCGAATGATTCAAACTGTGAGGGTTCAAAACGGAGGCTACTGTCGTTATTATCAGTGATTTTGTATTCTACAGCATATTGATGTGGAAGATGTTTTATCAGATAATAAGCTGATTGTAAATATAAACTGTCATCTTGATCAATATACTCAGCAATTGTTTTTGTAAGTTCAACACGATTAAAACCGGTTTCTGAAATTGATTGAACCACTTCAGCTGGTATTCCGGGACGTTCTGATTTGAGGCAGGATTGATTAAACAAACCAACAATTGATAAGACAATGATAGTCAACAAATTTAATAACCTGGTTTGCATGGCAAAGATGCTTGGTTATATGCCTCTCAGGCTTTCTGAAGGCATCCAACCTACACTTCCGTTCGCAATTTTTATTTCTTTCCATCCATCCACTTCATCCAATAAACTCACCTTGGTTCCTTCGTGAAGAACAAACAGATCAACGCTCGAAGCAGATGGGGAGCTTTTTACTGTAATCGTAGGTGTAAATATGATGGCTTCGTTAACCGTTTTCGTGTAATAGTACTTTTGTGAAGCCATTCCAATAGTTCCGGTAGTTATCAGCAGAAATATCAATCCCAGAAAGAATGATATTTTGCGTGACGAACGGCTCTCAGATACGATAAACACAAAAGTCAGTAATAACAAAGCTCCGAGCGAAATCAACGAAATGATCGCCCACCAATCAGCCGAAAACATTTTATAAAAAGTGTCCCACCAATTTTTGAAAAATAATTGGGGTACGGGTTCTATTTTATCAACAATTCTACTGTTGGCAATGGACAGATTGTGCATGACGTCTGCATCATTTGGCGAAAGCTTCAGTGCTTTTTCGTAAAACAAAATAGCAGCTGGAATTTGCCTTAATTTGAAGTGGGCATTACCTATATTATAAAGGAGTTCGGCCGAAGTATGACCAGATTCGTAAATCTTGTTGTAAACGACCAAGGCTGAATCAAAATTTGCTTCATTATATTGTTGATTGCCGATTTTGTACAGCAGTTGATAATCATTTTCTTGTGAATATACTGATGTAAAAGAAAATAACAGCATCACCATAGCAAATCTCAGAATAGAAACAGCCACTGGAAATGATTCTTGTTTTGGCCGTGATGCTTTAAAATCAGCAGAATATGATGGCAATATCCTCATCCTGAATAGCATATGTTTGATACAAACCATTAGCGTACTGTTTTTTCAATTTTTGTAATGATCTCAATTCCATTGCTATAAAGCTCTTCCATTTTTTTGCCGGATTCACCTGGGGCAAAACGAGCAAATTCGCACTTGTTTAAGGTGTCAACCAATTCATTGATGATTGTCTCAGGGGCGTTTTTTTCGTTCAGAACTTCTGCAATATAGTCCAATGCCAGTTTTGAAGGCTCTATATCAAACTTATCCCTGACATATCCCCACAATGCCTGGCTGATCTCGGCATAAAACTCATTCTGATTTTTATTCTTTAAATGAATATTAGCTGTTTTGAGTCGTTTTCTGGCGATTTTTGTGGCTTGTTTGTTTCTGACACGTTTCAGATTTTTATTAAGTTTTTTGTGCTTAAGTGTTAAAATCAGGCTTCCTGCAAAAATCAGTATCATGATGACAAGCACAGCCAGATAAGTAAAGGAAGCAAAAAAGAACCTGCCAATTGGCCTGAGGGCGAGTGTGTTGGTTTTTATGTGTCGGATATCACTACCGATATATTTGACATCTGACTGGCTTGGTACAAAAACACCCTGTGTGGTTTTATCGCCGCTTTTTTCAACATTAATAGTATAAGCAGGTGTTTTTAGGTTGATATAAGATTGTTTTTTAGGATCAAAATAGCTGAACTGCACTTCGTTAAGAATAAATTCACCTGCTGTTCTGGGAATCAGAAGGTATTCAAACTTTTTTGTGCCGCTGATGCCATTTGCTGACGTTTTGATGTTGTTTGTGATTTTTGGATCATAAACCTCAAAATCGGGTGGAAAATTTAGCTGAGGCAATTCGGCAAGTTCTATGTTTCCTTGTCCGCTCAGGGTGTAGGTCAATGTGATGGCATCGTTGGCTTTCAGTTCAGTTTTGTCTATTCCTGAACTGATTCCAAACTGCCCGACAGCACCACTGAAATTCATGGGTTTGCCCTGGCTTGGGAGCGATTTGATCTCAATGGAAAGGGGTTCAGAAACAAGGTTTTTTTGGACATTGGCAACTCCTCTGTTAAAGAAAGGATCGTTAAAAAAGCTTTCAAACGGATCTCTTGATCGTTGCCGGCTTGTTTGTGTCCTTACTTGGGCAACACACTCGAGCTCCATGGGTTCGATCGTTAATTTTCCGGTTTTTTGCGGAAACAAAGCCATTTTTCTGATGTCGGCAACAGTGTATTCTACGCCATTGATAATCTCTGTTGATTGCTGCAGGGCTTCTTTGTCGCTTAACAAATCTTTGGTCCAGAAGCCCGGAAAGGCAGAGAGTTTTGTCACTGAAACGGAAGATACCGGAACGCGTGTATAAATTCTGTATGTCACAATCACCTGCTCACCGGTAACGGCTTCTTTCTTGTCGATGATGGCTCTTAAAAATAAATCTCTATCTGTAATCCCCTGGCTTTGACCCTGATTGGCTGTTCCTGATGAAGCTGACGAACTACCTTTTACCACTTTAACGGATACTGGCGAACTTTTAATAGTTTTTCCATCCACAGTAATTTCAGCTGAACCAATTTCGAATGTTCCTTCTTTCGTGGCAGAGATTATATAGGTATAGGATTGTGTGAAATTTCTGGTCATCTGACCATTGATTATCTGAATGCTTGAGCTTGTTGAGCTCATGGGGCCGGAAAGCACACGCCAGTTTTCGAAATCAGGGCCTTTGAATCGTTCCCCTTCTGCATTAAGTTCAAAAACAAGCTGAAACTGCTCGCCAAGACCAACCTGACTTTTTGTGCTCACTTTAAGCATTACTTCCTGGCTGAATCCTATCAGAGGAATCAGCAAAAAGAAAAGTAAACTTCTGATGTTTTTCATTTCAAGCATTCATGCAAGTTTAATCTTTTTTACAAATATATCACCTTTCCGGCTGGCATCACCAATCCTTTTCTTTGCTGATGCGTGCAGCCGATTTCACCTTTTGTTCGTTTACCTTATCCATTGTCTTCTTTTCATTGTTTTGCAAGGCTTGCAACATGCGTTCAGCATCTTCTTTTGTAAGTTGCTGTGGCTGTGGTTGCTGCCCTTGCTGCTGTTGTTGTTGGTCTGTATCTGCCTGTTGCTGATTTTGTTGCTGTTCCTGCTGTTGATCCTGATTCTGCTCTTGTTGGTCCTGATTTTGTTCTTGCTGATCCTGTTGATCTTGATTCTGATCTTGCTGCTGATCCTGATTTTGATCCTGCTGTTGGTCTTGCTGTTCCTTCAGTTTCCATTGGGCATATGCAAGGTTGTAGCGTGCGTTTTCATTTTCGGGTTGCAGCCTTAAAACTTGTTTATAAGCTTCAATGCTTTCCTGATATTTTTCAAGACTCATCATGCTATTGCCCAAATTATAAAGTGCTTCAGCCTCTTTTTCGGCTTTTAAGCTCATCGAAGCTGCCTTGTTGAAGTCCTTAGCCGCTTCTTCAAAGTTTTCCTGAACATAGCGTGAGGCACCCAGATTGAAAGCGGCATTGTTACTGCTTGGATTTGTCTCCAGTGCCTTGCTGTAGTTTTTTTCGGCTTGTTGATATTCTGAATTTTCAAAATCCTTATTGCCTTTGCGAATCAACTTCTTATCACTCTGGGCGAATAGTTGCGTTGAGCCTAATACTAATATTAAGAGGATGAACAGTTTATGCATGATTTTCCTTTCTGTCAAAAATGTTAAACCATTTTTCCCATTGTTTTCTGGCCGTCGAAATTCCGGCTTCCAATATCAACAAAATCAATGCCAGACCTATGAACCATTGAAACTGATCTTCATAATCTGTAAAAACTTTTGCTTCAATCTCAGATTTTTCAAGCTGATTGATTTCGTTAAAGATGGCATCCAAACCTGACCGGCTGTTATTGGCTCTTACATAACGGCCATTTCCGGTCGTTGCGATTTGTTGTAGCATGGGCTCATTCAATCGTGTGATGATCGTGCTGTTTTCTTTGTTTTTTCTGAATCCTGTCCGTTTGCCGTATTGGTTATAAACCGGAATAGGAGCACCTTCGGCCAATCCCATTCCTATGGTGTAGATGTTTATTCCTAAATCAACCGCTTGCCTGGCAGCATCCATCGGATTTTCTTCGTGATCTTCTCCATCAGAGATAATGATGATGGCTTTGTTGTGGTCGTTTTCGTCAAAGGCAGCAGTGGCTGTGCTGATCGCTTCACCGATGGCTGTGCCCTGGGCATCAATCAGATCGGTTTCGACGGTTGAAACAAACATCTTCGCAGCGGCATAATCTGTTGTGAGTGGAAGTTGTATGAAAGCCTTACCGGCAAAAAGAATTATCCCGATTCTGTCGCCCTGAAGTTTATTAATCAGTCGGTTAATGGCTTGTTTGGCATTTTCGAGCCGATTTGGGGCAATGTCTTCTGCCAACATCGAGTTGGAGATATCCACGGCAATAAAAAGGTCGATGCCTTCCCGTTTCACTTCTTCCAGGCGGGCACCGGTTTGCGGATTGGCCAACGCAATAATCAGGCTGGCAAGAGCCATTGAAAAAAAGAAAAACTTAAGCCGTTTTCTTCCCGGAGAGTTTAAAGGCATAAGTGTTTTGAGCAGTGCAGGTTGTGCAAACTGTTTCAGGAGTTTTTTGTTGTGCCAGCTCACCCACCAAAACAGCAAGAAAAACAAAGGAATTACTGCCAGTAAATAAAGGTAGTCCGGATTTTCGAATCTGATAACGTTTGGTTCCATATTCCTTTATCCTATTACTGATTTGAAAATGGTTTGTCTCAAAATAAATTCCGCAATTAACAAAGAAAAAGCCAATAATGCCAGCGACAGAAATTTTTCGTGTTTTCTTTTAAATTCGGTCACTTCTATTTTAGATCTTTCAAGCTGATCAATTTCCTGGTAAATTTCTTCAAGTTTTTTATTTGACGTTGCCCTGAAATAGCGTCCATCTGTTTGGCTGGCAATATTTTGTAATAGTGCTTCATCAATCTCAACTTTCATATCCCTTAGTTGGATTCCAAAGGGTGTTTGCACGGGATAAGGTGCTGTTCCCAGTGAACCAACACCAATGGTATAAACCCGAATACCAAATACCTTTGCAATTTCGGCAGCAGTCATTGGATCAACCGATCCGGCGTTGTTTACGCCATCCGTAAGTAAAATAACAACTTTTGAAATGGCACGGCTGTCTTTTATCCGGCTTACAGCTGTTGCCAACCCGTCACCAATAGCTGTTCCGTCTTCAATCATACCACTTTTGATGTCTTTAAACATATTCAGCAAAATGGCATGATCTGTTGTAAGCGGCACTTGTGTGAATGTTTCGCCGCTAAATATTACCAATCCGATTCGGTCGTTCGGACGGTCTTCGATAAAGGTGGAGGCAACTGCTTTGGAGGCTTCCAAACGGTCAGGCTTTAGGTCGCGTGCCAGCATACTTCCCGAAACATCCAGTGCCATTACGATATCAATTCCTTCGATTGTCATATTTTGTGACGAAGAGCTGGTTTGAGGTCTGGCAAGTGCAACTATCAATAAACCAATGGCTAACCAGCGAAAAGCAAAAAGACCATGTCTAAAAATTACTTTCCAGTTTTTTTCCAGAGAGGCCATTATGCTGAGGTCAGAATATTGCAAAAAGGCCTGCTGCTTGTTGGCTCTGAATACATACCAGACAATGGCCAACGGAATGATTAGCAAAAGCCAGAGCAAATCAGGATGGGCAAATGTGATATTTTCGATCATTGCTGCACCTCCTTTTCTGCAATATCAATTGTATCATTATCCGAAATATTGGCATGACTTTCTTTCACAAAAGTGACAATTCCTTCCAAACAGAGGTCGTGCTCCAGGGCTGAGGGTTGCATCTTGGCAAATTTCACCAGATCAGCAAGTTGCAGTGTGTGTTCTAGTTTACTGCTCGCATCACCATTGATCTGTAATGGTTTGATTCCCTTTAGGATTTCGGGTGTTGTCATTTCAACAGCCGGCACATTAAACTGATCTTCAATATAAACGCGAACGATATCGGTTAGCTCTGAATAATAAGCTTTCACTTTGCCATTTTGCCAAAGTTTTTTGTGTCGCAATGTATCTAGTTCGTCCAAAGCTTTGACATAGGGAGGAATAGCCGGTTTATGGAAGATTGGTAATGCTTTTTCTTTGCGTTGGCGGTAAACGAAGAACCAAATGATAAGAGCGACAATGACAGCCAGACCAAGACCGCCTATAATCCAGGGGATTACTTCGGCCAGGGTAACGGGTTCTTTTCGTGGGCCAATGATGGGCTTGAAAGTAGTTGTTGTGTCGATTTGTACCGGCCTCACATAAACCTGAAGTGGTGGTGTGCTGGCTTCAAAACTAGCGGAGTCGCCGCGGGGTTTAAAGCTCAACTTAACAGGTGGAATCTGCTGAAAACCAGTATCGAAAATGGTGAGCGTCAGCTCCTGACGCATCCACACATTACCGTCATTGTCGAGCGGAATTTGTTCAATCTCACTTTTATCAAGAATTTCTATACCAGCAGCAAGGGTGTCCTGAAAGTCGGGCCAGGCAACTTCAAAACCTTCAGGTGCTTTCATGTTGATTTCCAGCATCAAACGTTCTCCCGGACTGAGCGAATCTGCGCTAATCTTACTAATGGCCTCCACAGCTTGTCCGTTGGTTTTTAATCCGAACACAACAATCAGAACCACTGCCATTATTTGTTTTGCAGCTTTCATCTTCTGGCCTCCCTCCGTTTAAAAAGTTTCATCAGCGGTTTCACATAATCTTCATCAGTGAAAAGCTGGGTGTTATCCGTTCCGCTTTTTGCAAATAACAGATTGAGCTCCTGTGATTTGGCTAGAATTTTCTTGCCATATGCCTCTCTGAATGCTGCTGAGGAAGTATCGACCCAAATCTCTTTATAGGTCTCAGGATCTTTGAGCTTTAGTAAGCCCAGCGATGGAATTTCCAGTTCTCTTTTATCTGTGATGCGCAAAGCAACGAGGTCGTGTTTTCGGGAAGCGATACGAAGGGCATGATCAAAGGGCGAAGCGGTCATAAAGTCGGAGATCAAAAATGCTGTTGATCGTTTTTTGATAGCGCTTGTCAGGAAGGCCAGACCTTCAGATATGTCGGTTTGCTGGTGTTGCGGTTCAAAACTGATAATTTCGCGGATGATTCTCAGGATATGGCTGCTGCCTTTTTTGGGAGGAATGAATTTTTCCACCTGATCGCTAAAAAATATCACGCCTACTTTATCATTGTTTTGAATGGCCGAAAATGCCAGTACAGCCGCGATCTCAGCAACAAGCATACGCTTCAGTTGCCTGCCTGATCCAAAATTGTTTGAACCTGATACATCCACCACCAACATCACTGTGAGTTCACGCTCTTCCTCAAAAACCTTGATGTACGGATGGTTGAATCTGGCTGTTACATTCCAGTCGATATTGCGGATATCATCTCCATACTGGTATTCGCGCACCTCGCTGAATGCCATGCCACGCCCTTTAAAAGCACTGTGGTAATGTCCGGAAAAAATTTGATTGGACAAACCCCGTGTTTTAATCTCTATCTTTCTTACTTTTTTTAATATATCCGTTGATTCCACGATTTTTTGATTTGCGTTAGTCAATGCCGTTTAATGAATTTTTATGGCACTTCAATCGTATTCAAAATCTCGTTAATTATTTCTTCGGAGGTGATGTTTTCTGCTTCAGCTTCGTAGGTGAGGCCGATGCGATGCCGCAGTACATCGTGAGCTATTGCGCGCACATCTTCCGGAATCACATAGCCTCTTCGTTTGATGAAGGCATATGCTTTCGAGGCTAATGCCAGATTGATGCTTGCACGGGGCGATGCACCATAGCTGATCATATTTTCGAATCTCTTCAGGCGATAGTCTGCCGGATAACGTGAAGCAAAGACAATATCGGTGATGTAGTTTTCAATTTTTTCGTCCAGGTAAACTTCTCTGGTTACTGCCCTGGCTTTTAAGATCAATTCAGGGCTGATGGCCGGATTGGTTTTTGGCAATTCATTGGTGATATTCTGCCGTAGAATTAATTTTTCTTCTTCTTTTTTAGGATAATTGATCACAACCTTTAGCATAAAACGGTCAACCTGAGCTTCCGGAAGGGGATAGGTGCCTTCTTGTTCAATTGGGTTTTGGGTTGCCATAACCAAAAACGGATCTGGCAGGGTAAAGGTTTCATCACCAAGTGTAACCTGACGTTCCTGCATGGCTTCGAGCAAAGCACTTTGCACCTTGGCAGGCGAACGGTTTATTTCGTCAGCCAGAATAAAATTGGCAAAAATAGGGCCCCTGCGAACTACAAATTCTTCTGTCTTTTGGCTGTAGATAAGTGTTCCAAGCAGGTCGGCAGGCAATAAATCAGGAGTAAACTGTATCCTGCTGAAATCGGCTTTGATCACATTGGCCAGGGATTTGATAGCAAGGGTTTTTGCTAATCCGGGAACACCCTCAAGCAAAATATGGCCATTGCCAAGTAATCCGATCAACAAGCGCTCGGTCATGGCTTTTTGACCAATAATTACTTTATTCATTTCCAGATTAATCAGGTCAATAAATTGACTTTCCTGCTGGATTTTTTCGTTCAACGCACTGATATCGGTCTGCATCATATTATTTTTAGAGGTTATTTTTTTTGGAATGCAAATATAACAAAGGCCTGAGAGTAGTTGCGTTAAAAAAAGTTAAACGAAATTAAGGTAAGTTAAAGAAATTAAGCATGTTACAATCTTGTTTAAAATTAGTTTTGTGCAGATATTATAGGTCTTAATCTGTTGAGCACTACACTTAGTAAGTTGAATAATCGTAAATTGCGCTCCGTTTTAGCTTATATAAAAATAAGCTAAGTTACTTGTTTGATAAAAAAAGTGAAATTATGAAGTTTACTGCTGCTCAAATTGCTGCTTTGCTCTCGGGCATTGTCGAAGGAGATGAAAATGTATCTGTATCAAATGTTTCGAAAATAGAGGAGGGGAAGCCTGAAACATTAAGTTTTTTGGCCAATGTAAAATATACACCTTATATATATGAAACAGAGGCCAGCATTGTGATTGTTAATAAAGATTTTAAACCAGACAAGCCGGTCAAAACCACTTTGATAAGGGTGGACGATGCTTATTCTGCCTTTGCAAAATTGCTTGAAGTGTATCAGCAATATGCTGGTAATAAGACTGGTATTTCGTCTCTGGCATTTTTTGGGCAGGAAACCGTTTATGGAGAAGAGCTTTATGCTGGTGCTTTTGCCTATATTGGCGATAGGGTAAAGTTGGGAAACAATGTAAAGATTTATCCACAGGTTTATATTGGTGACGATTGTCAGATTGGCGATGATAGCATCCTATATCCAGGGGCCAGGCTGTATGCAGGTACGGTGCTTGGTAAATCCTGTGTAATTCATGCGGGGGCGGTTTTGGGCAGTGATGGTTTTGGTTTTGCACCTCAATCGGATAATCAATATAAAAAGGTGCCGCAAATAGGACAGGTAATTCTGGAAGATTTTGTTGAGATTGGTGCCAATACAACGATCGACAGAGCAACGCTGGGCGCCACAGTGATTCGCAAAGGCGCCAAACTGGATAATTTAATTCAGGTAGCGCATAATGTAGAAATTGGAGAAAATACGGTGATGGCAGCGCAAACCGGCATCAGTGGCTCAACCAAGATTGGTAAAAGCTGCATGTTTGGTGGTCAGGTAGGTCTTGCCGGACATTTAACAATTGCCAATGGGGTGAAGTTGGCCGCACAATCTGGTATTGGAACAAGTATTCGCAAAGAGGATGCAGTCTTTATGGGTTCGCCGGCTATTCCGGCTGATGAATACAAACGTATTTATATGCATACCCGACGTTTGGATCGTTTGATGGACAGAGTGCAGCAACTTGAGAAGCAACTTTCTGAAATCCAGGGGCATAATTCTGAGGTGTAAGTTTGACTTAAAACACTTACTTTTGCGCAGACTTTTACACGCACTTAATGCTTTTGTCAATAACTTATGACAGATAATCAATGTACAATAAAAAATGTGATTAGTGTCGAAGGCACCGGACTTCATACCGGCCAACAAGGCAAAATCACTTTTAATCCAGCTCCGGTCAATCATGGAATCAAATTCAGACGCACTGATATTGAAGGCCAGCCAATTATAGAAGCCGATGTTGATCATGTGGTTGATACTTCACGTGGCACGACCCTGGGGAAAAATGGTGCCAGGGTTTATACAATCGAACATGTATTGGCTGCCGCAACAGGTTTGGGTGTAGATAATCTGTTGATTGATATGGATATGGATGAGATTCCAATCCGTGATGGAAGTGCCCGTTATTTTGTTGAAGCACTTGAATCGGCTGGTATAGAGGAACAAAATGCCGCCAGAGAATACATCGTGATCAAACATCCTGTTCATTTTAAGAATGAGGAAAAAGGTTTTGAGCTTTCAATTGAACCTTGCGATATTTTTAAGGTGGATGTGAAAATTGATTATGGCACCGAAGTGCTTAACACACAACATGCCTCGCTGGATGACCTTACAAAATTTAAAAATGAAATTGCACCTTGCCGAACTTTTGTTTTTTTGCATGAACTGGAGTTTTTGTTGAAAAACAACCTGATAAGAGGCGGCGACTTAAGCAATGCCATTGTGTTTGTGAACCGGAAGGTGAGCCAGGAAGAGCTGGATCGATTGGCCGACCTGTTTAAGAAACCCAAAGTGAAAGTTAAGGACGAAGGCATTTTGAATAATCTTGATTTGCATTTTGACAACGAGCCTGCCCGTCATAAGCTATTGGATGTGATAGGGGATCTTAGTCTGTTGGGAAAAAGGATAAAAGGCCATGTAAAAGCATTTAGGCCAGGACATTATGCCAATACTGAATTTGCTAAATTGATAAAGGAACAAACAAAAAAACCGATCATGTTAAAAGAACCTCCCTTTGATCTGAATCAACCTCCTGTGTACGACATCATTCAGATCCAGAAGATTTTACCACATCGTCCCCCTTTTTTATTGATTGACAAAATCATTGAGTTAAGCGATAAGCATATCCTGGGAGTAAAGAATGTGACGATGAACGAGCATTATTTTGTTGGTCATTTTCCGGAAGAACCTGTGATGCCGGGTGTTTTGCAGATTGAAGCAATGGCACAAACAGGTGGTATTTTTGTGCTTCACTCAGTTCCGGATCCAGAGAATTACATCACCTATTTCCTTAAAATTGAAGAGGCTAAGTTTCGGCATAAGGTTGTCCCCGGCGATACCATCGTCTTTGCACTTGAACTCACATCACCCATTCGCAGAGGAATATGCAATATGAGAGGTATCGCCTATGTTGGTGACAAAATTGTTACCGAAGGAAAGCTCATGGCCCAGATAGCTAAAAAACATTAATATCAATAAATTGCTATGAATCAACCGCTGGCATATGTTCATCCACAGGCAAAAATTGCCAATAATGTTGTGATCGAACCTTTTGTAAACATCGAAAAGAATGTTGTAATTGAAGAAGGCTCCTGGATTGGATCGAATGTTACGATAATGGAAGGTGCCCGAATCGGTAAAAATTGCAGAATCTTTCCTGGGGCAGTTATTTCAGCAGCTCCACAGGATTTGAAATATAGTGGCGAAGATACGATCGTCAGGATTGGAAACAATACTACGATTCGCGAGTTTGTGACTATTAACAGAGGTACTAAAGCGAATTGGGAAACAGTAGTGGGCAACAACTGCCTGTTGATGGCTTATGTGCATGTTGCGCACGATTGTATAATTGGTGATAATGTGATCCTGGCGAATGCCTGTAACCTGGCCGGCCATATCAGTGTTGACGACTGGGCGATCATAGGCGGATTGGCCGCTGTTCACCAGTTTGTGCAAATCGGGGCACATTCGATGATTAGTGGAGGCGGAATGGCACGCAAAGATGTTCCACCCTACACCAAGGCAGGTCGCGAACCCCTGTCTTATGTCGGTGTTAATTCCATTGGGCTGCGTCGGCGTGGTTTTTCTGATGATCGCATCAACGCTATCCAGGATATCTACAGAATCATCTACCTCAAAGGAAAAAATGTTTCGCAGGCCGTGAGTTATATCGAAGCTAATTTCCCTGTTTCGCCCGAGCGTGATGAAATATTGAGTTTCATTGCCAACTCAACCCGGGGTATTATGAAAGGCTATGGCAAATTGCGCGAAAAAGAGTAGCCGTGTGTATTTGGTTATTGATACTGACTTAATAGAATTACCATGTCATTTCTAACTTCATCCAAACCTTTATCGGGTTTTGTTTCTGTGTGGTTACTCATAGCCAGGCTGGCGAGCGGTGCTTTTATGCTAACGCACGGCTATCCCAAACTGATGCGTTTAATTGATGGCAGAGCAGAAGGATTTCCTGATCCGCTCGGTGTGGGTAGTTTATTGTCGCTCATCCTTGCTGTTGGGGCAGAAGTAATTGGATCAGTGTTGATTATGCTTGGGGTTTTTACGCGTTTTGCAGCCTTCTCGCTGATCTTTACTATGCTTGTTGCAGCTTTTGTTATTCATGCCAACGATCCTTTTGCCCGCATGGAGATGAGCCTGTTGTATTTATTATTGTTTGCAACGCTCTTTGTTTTTGGCCCCGGAAAGTATGCCATCGACAGATAAAAAAAGGACCGACTATGAAGTCAATCCTTTTAAATCAATTCAGTTTTAATTTATTTGAAATATTGCACTGCCTCTTCAGCAGCTTCAATTACTGGTTTCGTCGATATGGGCTCGCCTACAGCACCTTTCATCCATTCCTGGGGAGTAAGTCGGCCTTGCCTGAATGCTTTGTAAACCTCCGCAGCAAAGTCTTTATCACTGATGTACTGTCCAAACTGAAATTCTATCAACTGGCCAATCGGATAGGCAGAAAGATAGAGCGGGTTATCTATCATATGAGAATAAACGGCTAGGATAGGTGAGCCTTTTACACCAAAGACAGGGGCGTAAAAGGTGTTCCATACTTCTTTGGCAATGCTTGTAACAGCTTCTTTAAGTTTTAATTCATCGGTTCCCGGATTGTCGTAAAGCCACTTCCAAACCCTGATATCTACCAGCGAAACGCCCATGATTTCGTAATTCGACCACAACTGATCCAAAGCGGCCAGATGTGAAGCTTCCAGGTTACTGACTTCCATATCCAGCAATTCCAGATCCCTGGCCTGAAAAGCAAAGGCAAGTGCCTCGGTGAAGGAGGTGTTCGGAACACCATTCAGCATATAATAATCCACATCGTATAAGGTGATGGTTTGTTCCACATTATGACCAAATTCATGGATGGCAATATTGTAACCTTTATAATCCATTCCATCAGCTCCAATCCGTGTGCGCAAACGGGCCTTGTCGCCTTTCATGGCGGCACCCCAGGCATGTCCGGCACCTCTCGAGGGATCAACAGTTACTCTGGAAGCCAGCGAATGTGCAGAGTCTGTATTGAATCCCAGCTTGATCAAAATGTTTGGCAAATCGGCTTCAAAGCTGGCTTTGTCGGGATATTTAGCTTTTAGAATGGCATCAATTTTATTGATATCTAATGAGGACCGTGTTTTGAAACCATCGTACCAGATATCCCAGGGCTGAAGTTTCCTGCCCATTCTTTTTTCAATGATTTTCGCAACGTCTTTTAAAATGGGATCGCTCAACAAACTGACAAATAACTTTTCTGCATCATTAACCGGAATCTCCATGGATTCATCAAATTGTCGTTGAATATACGATGGTGCGTTTGGTGTGTAAGCATCAATTTCGCGAAGCGCCTCATGCAAATTCAGCAGATGACGATATCGTGTATTGGGTTCAAAAGTGTAACGGTAAGTTGTAGCTTCCTTCGTAATCATATTGGTAAAAGGATTCCACAAATATTCATCATTGTTGATTACCTGTATAGGAATTTCCTGATTGATAATTCGTTCCATCACAGCATAGATCATGGCTTGTTTTTCGAGGCCATCCTTGCTCCCGTAATGTGTTTTTAGCTCATCACGCAGACCCCAATGGGTGATCAGTTTCAAATCATTGGGAAATAGTTGCTGACCTTTATTATCTCTAAGGTTTCCCATAAATATGTTATAATCAGAAATATAGGAATCAGCATCTGTTGAAAGTTGCGCATAATTTTGTAGCAGAGTGGCCGGAATTCGTGCCGTAAAAACATCACCCATACGTGCATAAGCCCAGTCCAGTCTGCTCCAGTTGGGCGCCAGCTTAGTCTTTTCTTTGAGTGTAAAATTTGGAAAGTTTAACTGGACGATAAAGGCAATTTTATTCTTGAAAAAATCGGATGTGAGGTGTGCTCCCGGGCTATAACCCCCAAAAAGCCTGTCAACCTCCAGAATTTCGCCATCGTCAACATGCAATGGAATTTTAAGCCCGACATTCATCTTGTTAAAACTTCCCCATAGCAGTTCAAAATTATCCTGGATGCGTAAAAACAATTGTTCGCGCTCGCTGGCATTTTTTGCATTGTAAGTCGCACAAAGACTTCTGAAATCTTCAAAACTGCCATCTTCGGTGGTCCATAACTGTGCAAGCTGATAAACACTTCTTTCGATGCGTTCCCATTGATCAGCTTCGGATTGCTGCTTTAATTCGTTGATCACTAACTGAATGTTTTCCTTTCCAAAGTCAGTTTTCTTAGTTGATGCTGTTGCTTTCATGAGATTCATCTGTAATACTAATAGTACTGTGAATGAAATGATTAGATATTTTTTCATGCGGTTATTTTTTTATGGTTCAGGATTTTCGAAATAGTTTCATGCTTAAAATTCCACCCAAATAGGCAAAAGGCAGGAAAATACTCAGGCTGACAATGATAAACCAGAGTGGATGAGGCAGGCTAAAAACCTGGATAACTACACTGATCAGCAAGGCAAAACCTGTTACAAAAGCCAGTATTTTATGCGGAGAAATGGTAACCGTTAGAAATCCTGCCCCAAAGGAACCGGCGAGATAGGCAATTAAAAGAAAAATGAAATAATTAAGCGGTAGAGCTTCAATCCATTCCTGTGCATCAGGGAAACCATTATTCTTAATTATAATCTCTGCCTGAAAAGGTAGAATATACTGACGTAGAAACTCCAACAGTTCAATAATCAGGAATCCCGCAAGAATACCGACAAGTACAGCAATTATTTTTCGTGGCATTGTGTAAAGGTATGAAGCAAAGATAAGTGAATTTTGAAGATCTTTTCAGACTTATTTCCTATTATGCTTCTCCTTATGGGGTAGGTTGGGAACAATCAACTTTTGGTGAAAATGCAGAAATCATTTCACATTGAAATTCAGCACTTTTTCATTAGCCAGGAAGAGTTCGAAATGGTCGTTAATTTTTGCAGGGCCAACGCCTTCGGGTGTTCCGGTGAAGATGAGGTCGCCACTTCGCAGGGTCACAAACTGTGAAACATAGGCAATGATCCGGTCGAAGCTAAAAATCATATTTTGGCTGTTGCCCTGCTGCCGCCATTCATCATTGATTTTTAGTCCAAAGGGGATATCATTTTTATCCTTAAAAGCATGTAAGGGGATAAACTTTCCAATGGGTGCCGAAAAATCAAAAGCCTTGGCAATTTCCCAGGGCAGGCCTTTTGTTTTGCAATCTGCTTGCAGGTCGCGTGCTGTAAAGTCGATTCCTACCGTTATTTCATCATAATATTTATGTGCAAACTTTTCGGCTATATGCTTGCCGTTTTTATTGATTCTGATCACGAGTTCGGCTTCGTAGTGAATTTCATTTGAAAATTCCGGATAAAAAAACGGGTTGTGTGGTGGCAGCAAAGCCGTGTCAGGTTTCATGAAAAAGACCGGTTTTTCAGGGACAGGATTATTCAGCTCGTTGGCGTGAGCTATATAGTTACGGCCTATACAAATGATTTTCATGGATTTAAAGTTTACATTTTAACATTTTTTCCAAACATTCGCAGTTTGATGGCGGTGATCAGTTTTTTGGTGTAAAGCGGAAACGAGCCTTTCATCATCCAGTCGTAATAGGATGGCTCCTGCTGAAAAACTTCCTCCACCGTTCGTCCTTTGTGCTTCCCAAAATTAAAGATTTCCCGGTTTTCAGCATCATAAATTATTTGTCCGGCAAGGTCAGCATTGCGGTGATGTTGCGAAAAATGATGCAAGGCCTGCATATCATTTACCACGGCTTTGCTTTTGTTGCCCATATTATCTTCATAATCCTGATCCTCATACTTATCAATCATAGCTTTCAGCACATCATAAGTCGCAATGGTATCCGCCTCGGCAGAATGGGCGTTTTCGAGTTCGCGGCCACAAAAGAAACGCACAGCACCTTTCAGGGTTCTTGGTTCCATCTTCATGAAGATGTTTTGAACATCGATCAAATTTCTGTTTTTCAGATCAAAATCAATGTCGTTTCGCAGAAATTCTTCCACCAGCATGGGGATGTCAAATTTAAGGGCATTGTAACCAGCCAGATCACAATGTTGCAAGAAGTTTGCAATTTCTTTGCCTACCGACTTAAACACAGGTGATTGTTCAATATCCTGCTGCGTAATACCATGAAATTGCACCGATGCTTCCGGAATGGGGATGCCGGGATTTATTCGCCAGGTTTTAAGTTCTTCCTTTCCGTCGGGAAGAACCTTTAAAATACTTATTTCAATCACCCGATCATCGGTGATGTTTAGGCCGGTTGTTTCCAGATCGAAGAACGCCAGTGGTTTTTTAAGCTCTAGTTTCATAGGATAAAAAATAAAGGGTTGAGAAGTCAGCTTCCCAACCCTGTTGAATTATTTGAGATTTTTCAGATTTCTCTTTCCGGATCAAAGTTTTCGAGTAATTCCTTCATTCGCTTCAGATACATGCCGGCCAGGGCTCCATCTACAATGCGGTGGTCGTAAGCCATCGAAAGAATCATGATATGACGAACTGCGATCACATCGCCCATGGCTGTTTCGAGCACTGCTGCTTGCTTGCGGATAGCACCAACAGCAAGGATAGCCACCTGTGGCTGATTGATGATTGGGGTGCCGGTAAGGCTGTCGAACGAACCAAAATTGGTAATCGTAAAGGTGCCTCCTTGTATTTCATCAGGCTCCAGCTTATTGTTTCTGGCACGGTTTGCCAGGTCATTCACTGATTTAGTGATGCCAAGCAGGTTTTTCTCATCCACATTTTTAATCACCGGAACAATCAGGTTGCCATTGGGGAGGGCCGTGGCCATGCCGATGTTGATGTTTTTGCGAAGGATGATATTATAACCGTCAACAGAAGCATTTACTTGCGGGTAGTCTCTGAGTGCTTTGGCAGCAGCTTCGAAGAAGATAGGTGTGAAAGTGATTTTTTGCCCTTCACGCTTTTGGAATTGGTCTTTTACCTTGTTGCGCCAGTTTACAACATTGGTTACGTCCACATCAATAAAGGAAGTAACATGAGGTGAGACCTGTTTCGACATAACCATATGATCGGCAATAAGGCGACGCATCCGATCCATTTCGATGATCTGATCGCCGGTGCCGGCACTCACTTTTGGTGCTTCGATGGTAACTGCTTTGGCTGGCGAGGATGTTGTTGATTTTTCTTTTGCAGGAGCATCCTGTGCTGGTTTTGCTGATCTGTTTTCGAGGTAGGCTAAAATATCATTTTTGGTTACCCTGCCTTCTTTTCCGCTTCCTTTGATGCTTTCGAGTTCTGCCAGACTAACATGCTCGGTTTTAGCGATTTGTTTTACCAAAGGAGAATAAAAACGCTCTGAATCGGCGTAATTTACTGCTGTTTCTTTTGCAGGAACATCTTTATCAGCAGTGGTTTCACCTTGTTTTTCTTCTGGTTTGGCAGTTTCTTTCTCTTGTGCAGCGGCTTCAGGTTTCTGAGCTTCTTCTTCATCCTCACCTTCCATCTCTACAATGGCAATCACTTTACCAACAGCCACAACCTCACCTTCATTATAAAGCGTTTCAACAATTTTTCCTTCAACAGGCGAAGGGATTTCGGAATCAACTTTATCGGTGGCTATCTCAACGATAGCATCATCTTCTTCCACAGTATCGCCAACTCCTTTGATCCAACGTGTAATTGTTGCTTCTATAACGCTTTCGCCCATTTTGGGCATTACGATTTCAAATTTGGCCATTTTGTATTTTTTTTTGAAATATTTTGATCAATAATGTATTAAAAGCCAGTTCACAGGTTTTGTTCAAATGCGGCTGCAAAATTAGGATAAATTTTGAAATTTGGAATAAATCTAAATTGAAAGCTTAGGCGATAATTCAATATAATAAGAAGGATTGTTTTGAATAGTTTGATTTTTAAAATGCATTTCAACAAAATTATCAGCTGTTATCAGAAATTATTATTTTTGCCTTGAAACTTATCAAGCAAATAATATGGATAGCGCAATGGAAGATCAAGGAAGGCCAAACAAACGTGAAGAATTGTTTTCGAGGGCGATACGCGCAGGAAAGCGGACCTACTTTTTTGACGTAAAGGCAACGAGGCAAGACGAGCAATACCTGACAATTACTGAGAGTAAGCGTCGGTTTAGCAATGAACAGGGCAAGTTTTTTTATGAAAAGCACAAGCTTTTCCTTTATCGCGAGGATTTTGAGAAATTCATAAAAGGGCTAAACGACTCTGTCAATTTCATCGAAACGGGCGAAGTACCTGAGGATTACGAAACAGAAACAACAGACCCCAAGGATGAATCGGTTGATGTTTCTTTCGAAGATCTCGACAAATTGGACGAAGAAATCTAAGCTTTTGTTATAGTTATTTTAAAAGCTGCTCAGGCAGCTTTTAATATTTATGACGAAGTGTTCTGAAGCACAAATGTTGAAAAGTAAATGTTCATTTGCTTCGGGCACCTGTTCGAAAAATGTATTTTTGTAGGGTGCTGCCTGATGGTAGTGGGATGAATATTTTAACAGAAAACCATTGTATTTATGGGTAAGACCATTGCGATAGCAAATCAAAAAGGTGGTGTTGGCAAAACTACTTCAGCCATCAACCTGGCTGCCAGCCTGGCTGTGCTTGAATATAAAACTTTAGTGGTCGATTTTGATCCGCAGGCTAATGCTACTTCCGGTGTAGGTTTCGATCCGAAAGAAATTGAAAACAGCGTGTATGAGTGCATCATCGATGGCATTCCACCTAAAGAGATCGTCCGCGAGACAGATACACCCTTTTTACATATTATGCCTGCTCATATTGATCTGGTAGGGGCTGAAATTGAGATGATTAACCTGCCCAACAGAGAGAGGATGATGAAAAATGTGCTGGATAAGATCAAAGAGGAGTATGATTTCATCATCATCGATTGTTCGCCTTCGTTGGGGTTGCTTACCGTAAATGCCTTAACAGCAGCTGATTCGGTGATTATTCCGGTTCAATGCGAATATTTTGCCCTCGAAGGATTAGGAAAGTTATTAAACACCATTAAGATTGTCCAGACGCGTCTGAACGAAAAACTCGACATCGAAGGCATACTTTTAACGATGTTCGACAGCCGTTTGCGCCTTTCAAAACAAGTGGTTGATGAAGTGAAAGCGCATTTTCAAACGATGGTGTTCGATACAATTATTAACAGAAATACGCGTTTGAGTGAAGCTCCCAGCTTTGGGCAAACAATAATAATGCACGATGCTACAAGCACAGGTGCCGTCAATTACTTAAACCTTGCCCGTGAAATACTTCGAAAGAATAATTTAAGCACACAGGTAAAGGCAAAACAGGAATAAATCGAAAACAAAAATGACAGCGAGTTCAGGAAAATCGAAGAAAAGAGCGTTGGGGCGCGGGCTTGAAGCAATACTTAAGAGTCCGGATACCGATATTACATCAGCTGATATTTCGGGTAATTATGTGGCCGGAGCGATAGCCGAGATTGCACTTGAAAAAATTGAAGCAAACCCATTCCAGCCCCGAACCGAATTTGATGATATGGCCTTGCGCGAACTCGCTGCTTCCATTAAGAATCAGGGAGTAATTCAGCCAGTTACGGTGCGAAAACTGGGGTACGATAAATACCAGCTAATTTCGGGCGAAAGAAGGCTGCGTGCCTCCAAAATTGCCGGATTGACAACAATTCCTGTTTTTATCCGCGTAGCGAATGACGAACAGATGCTCGAAATGGCACTCATCGAAAATATCCACAGAGAGAATCTGAATGCTGTGGAAGTAGCCATTTCGTATCAGCGACTGATCGAAGAATGTGCGCTGACTCAGGAACAGCTTAGCGAGAAAGTAGGGAAAAGCCGGTCAACGATAACGAATTTTTTACGGCTGCTAAAATTGCCTCCAGAAGTGCAGGTTGCTTTGCGCGATGGGCATATCACTATGGGTCATGCCAGAGCATTGATAAATCTGGATAGTTCTGAGCAACAGTTAATTATTTTGCAACAAATAGTTGAGGAAGAACTTAATGTAAGACAGGTAGAGGCATTGGTAAGAGCGGTAAATACACCTCGCAGTAAATCAAAATCAACACCAAAACAAAAAAGTAGTATCCCGGATTACCACAAAGCAAAAGTGAAACAACTAGAACAACGACTGAACACAAAAATTACTATTAAGCGCGATAGTAAAGGCAAAGGTAGTATCCTGATAAGTTTTGCTGATGATTCAGGTTTCGACAAGTTGATTGCACAATTGGCAAATGATTAAATTGTTATGAATCGGTCAGTTTTTTTGACTTTTTTTGTTTTGTTTTTTCTTGCTTTGAACCTTTATGCGCAGGAGCCTGAAAGCAAAACAGAAGTGAAAAAACCTCACTCGCCACATAAAGCAACAATTTACTCTGCAATTCTTCCCGGCCTTGGACAAGCTTACAATCGCAAGTACTGGAAAATTCCGGTGGTTTATGCCGGAATAGGAACCATTTATTATTTTGCCAGTACCAATGGAAAAATGTATCGCAAAGCACGCGAAGCCTACAATTATGTTTCAAGCGAAAGCGATTACCCTATTGATAATGACTTTGTTGATAAATATTCGGCAGAGGATCTGCAATCAATCAGGGATTATTACCGGCGAAATATGGAACTTAGCTGGGTGGTGATGGGTCTTTGGTACGTGGTGAATATTATTGACGCTACGGTGGATGCTCATTTTTTTGATTATGATATTTCGGAAGATTTGTCCCTTAGGGTTGAACCAATAATAACGCACGATCAACTGTACGGAGAGATTCCGCATTCGTATGCCGGTATGCAGGCCGGATTAAGTCTTAAGATTAAGTTTTGAGTTTTATGAGTAAAATTAAGCCAAAATGTGCTATTTTCGTGCCATAGCATTTTTTTAGATTTTAGGAACATTTTCATGAAAACGATAAAGATTGCTTTGATAGGCTACGGACGCATGGGTAAGCTCATCGAAAAAATGGCCTTGACCCGAGGTCATGAGATCGTTGCCAAACTCGACAACGAAAGAGACTGGCGCGATCAACTGGATCAGTTTGTGAAGGCTGATGTTGCCATTGAATTTAGTCTTCCTGACAAGGTGGTTGACAATATCCATAAGTGTTTTGATGCCAATATTCCGGTTGTTGTTGGTACAACCGGTTGGTATCATCATTTAAATGAGGTGATTAGCTGGTGTGATGAGCAAAAGCAGGCCATTTTTTATGCGTCCAATTTTAGTGTTGGCATGAATTTGATGTTTATGCTTACCAAAGAGATGAGTCAATTGGCTGCAAAATACGGGTTCAGGATGAGATTATCCGAAAAACATCATCAACATAAAGTAGATAAACCAAGTGGCACAGCACTCGAAATTGCTCGTTTGGTAAAAGAGTATCATCCGCTTATCAAAGGATATGCGCTGGAAGAAACACCAAATCAAATGCTCTTGCCAATTGAAGCAGTTCGCGAAGGAGAAGTGAATGGCCTGCATTGTCTGGAGCTTTTTTCATCTGATGAAAAGCTGAGCCTGACGCACGAAGCCTTAAACAGAAATGGTTTTGCGCAAGGTGCTTTGATGGCCGCTGAGTTTTTAGTTGGGAAAAAAGGCGTGTTTACTATGCAAGATATACTGCAAACAGATGAAGAGTAGCAAATCGCGCTATCTTATTCCTGGCATAATGGGTTTAATTTGTGCCTCTTTCATTTTTGGAAATTGTTCAGGTTCCAAAAAACTTGTCGATAGCCAGAATGATTCATCGGATAGTTGCCTGAGTCTTAATATCTCAGATAATAAGGACGACAAAATTAGCGGCAGAGCTTACAACATAATTTCATTTGACCTGCTTGGTAATTGTCTGCATACTGTTGTGATGTACAGCGGTGGCTGCAGTATTCCGCAAAAGAAGGTGAATTTGATTAAAATTGAAAACGAACCTTATCCAAAACAGGCCTTGATTGATTTGGTAATTTCTGATGATGACGCCTGCCGTGAGATGATAACCGACAGTATTTCAATTGATTTGTCCTATCTTAATGCTATGGCACGGGATGGAGGAATCCTTATCAGATTTGATGGTCAGCAAAAAGATTTTTTTTATGCATTGCCGCTCAAGTGATTACGAATTATTAACAAAATCCCGGCCGGCTTTTGAGTTCACTTTCCTAATTTAGCACTTTCAAAAAACAGTATCATGCTTGCACTGATTATTATTATTCCGTTGCTTTTTACCATTCCAACAATTTTTGCCTGGCAGTTATTTGCCAAAGCCGGGAAAAAGCCTTTTCTGAGCTTAATTCCATTCTACAACCTTTATGTACTGTTGCAGATTATAAAAAAACCTTTGTGGTGGTATATATTGCTTTTGATTCCTTTCCTTAACGTATTTGTGTATATGCTGATGCTCGTTGAGTTGGTAAAGTGTTATGGAAAGTATGGCCTGGGAGAACAGTTTTTGGCTGTGGTAGTTCCAATTGTATATCTGCCCTGGATCAGTGCCGATAAAAAGCTAACCTACCATGATCCTTCAGTTACCGAGCGTCCTAAAAAAGGACCAGTGCGCGAATGGCTCGATGCAATCATTTTTGCCGTAGTGGCAGCCACCATTATCCGCACTTTTTTAATAGAAGCCTATACCATTCCTACTTCGAGTATGGAGAAATCACTTTTAGTTGGCGATTTCTTGTTTGTAAGCAAGATAAGCTATGGCCCAAAAATTCCCAATACACCGCTTGCATTTCCATTTGTTCATCATACCTTGCCCTGGAGCCAGACTTCTAAGAGTTATGTTGAATGGATCAAACTGCCTTTTTATCGCTTTGCAGGTTTGGGAGATGTTGAACGAAACGATGCTGTTGTGTTTAACTATCCGGCCGGTGATACGGTTAGCGACAGATTCCAGAGTAATGTAAGCTATTATTCATTGGTGCGCGAATATGGAAGAGAGCGGGTTTGGACGGATAAGAGAAATTTTGGTAATATCATTGCCCGTCCGGTTGATAAGCGCGAAAACTATATCAAACGCGGAGTAGGATTGCCTGGTGATACTATTCGGATCGTAAGATCTGAGTTGTATGTGAATGGAAGCAAGGCTGATTCGCCTGCCACACTGCAGTTTAAACATCTTGTGAAAACAGATGGAACCATGATCAATCAGCGAGTTATGGATAGGTATGATATCACTGAAGGAAAGCGTCTCAGCCAACCGGATGAATACATGCTTTGGATTAGTGAGCAGGTTGCGGATGAATTAAGAAATTTGCCTAATGTGAGAAGTATTGAGAAAGTTATTGAATCACCCGAAACCTGGGATCCGGAGGTTTTCCCGAATTCTGAAGAGTTTAAATGGAATATCGATAATTTTGGACCACTTTGGATACCTGAGAAGGGCAAAACAGTTCAGCTAACCACCGAAAATCTTCCTTTGTACGAACGTATTATCACTGCTTATGAAGGAAATGAGCTGGAAGTAAAAGATGGGAGTATTCTGATAAATGGTTCTCCTGCTTCTGAATACACCTTTATGATGGATTATTATTGGATGATGGGCGACAATCGTCATAACTCTGCTGATTCACGCATTTGGGGTTTTGTGCCTGAAGATCATGTTGTAGGGAAAGCTGTTTTTGTCTGGCTGTCGCTCGATCCCAACAAATCATTATTTGGCGGGAAAATCCGTTTTAATAAGTCGATGCGTATTGTAAATTAAGATATTCGCAAACAAGTTTATAAATATTTAGCTAAATAACTATGAAGAAAGCAAAAATTGAAACCGACAAGGGTACTATGATTGTTGAATTGTATGATGATGACGCTCCTGGAACTGTGGAGAATTTTATAAGCTTAATACAGAAAGGCTTTTACGATGGCCTTACTTTCCATAGGGTAATACCCAATTTTGTAGTTCAGGGTGGATGCCCCAAAGGCGATGGCACAGGAGGCCCTGGTTATACCATAAATTGTGAGCTTGATGGTGAAAAACAACGACATGATCGTGGTGTGTTGTCAATGGCTCATGCCGGAAGAAATACAGGTGGATCACAATTTTTCATCTGTCACAGTCGCGAAAATACTGCGCATCTGGATCGTAATCATACTGTTTTTGGTAAGGTGATTGAAAATATCGAAGTGGTTGACAGGATACGCCAAGGCGACAAAATGATTAAACTCAGTGTTTTTGAAGAATAGCTTCAAAGCATTAGCTTTTTTAATCCTATTTCAATAAAAAAACCACCAAAAACGTGCAGTTTTCGGTGGTTTTTGCTCTTTTTGTTGATCTTCAGCGGAGGAAGAGGGATTCGAACCCCCGGAGGCTTGCACCTCAACGGTTTTCAAGACCG
>JAQVGO010000162.1 GCA_028696715.1 Bacteroidales bacterium | reverse complement strand
ATCTCCCATTCATGCTGCTGCATGAGGTAGCTACTTTGTTTCTGGTGCTCGTTTTCAGGATGAATTTCGATGGCCACTATATCGATCCTGCCTTCGGCAATTATCTCAGCTTCGATATGGAGCTCGCTTCCGGCATAGGCAATGCCGCTGTTTTCGTAGCCTAACTCAGTGAGATTTATTTGAGGTTTTGCAGTGGTTTCCTCATCCTTAAGGCAGGAGCTTAATAGCAGACTCATTGTAAGAAACATCAGGAATTGAAGATTGATCTTTTTCATGCTTTTAAGGTTTATCAGAGTTATTATTATTTGATTTTATAATCGAAAGGAATTGAAATATTAACAATAAAGTTTCTGCCGGCTTCCGGCACATTGATCAGCCGGTAATAGCTGGTGTGATTGAAATATTTTGTGTTCAGCAGGTTTTGCACCTGAAGTGTGATCGTTAAGGCTTGCTGGCCAATATTCAATGTTCCACCAAGATTCAGATTGATTAACTGAAAACCAGCTGTGCTTTCTTCGGGCGGGACGATATGTGTTTGTTTGGAGGTGATCTTATAATCCAAAGATGCGTAAGTGTTGCGCAGCGCACTACTGCTTTCGGGCTGGTATTTCAGGTTGAAAACAGCAGTGGCAGGAGGCGAAAAAGGCAAGGTGAAACCTTTTTTAGCTCCCGACAGTTGTTCAGCAAACACATACTCGCCAATCAGCCCCAGCTGAAAAGCTTTTGAAATCTTGTGATGTGCATGAATCTCGGCGCCATAGCGCAAAACACGACTTTGTGTATAATAGAAGATCTGGTTTCCGTTTCCGTATAAGCGATCGTGTTCGGGACTGGGGTTGAGGTAGATGTAATTGGTGAAATAGCTCACAAAGGGTGTCAGGCCGATGGCAAATCGCAGGGCTTTGTATTCCAGTGAGGCATCCAGCTGGTACGATACTTCGGGCTCAAGATCAGGATCGCCAACCTCATAGCTGAAATGATGGTAGTTTACGCCATTGGCAGCCAGCTCTTTGGCTATCGGCATACGAAAGCCTTTTCCTAAATTGGATTTGAACGACCATTTCTCAGTCTGAAGTGTGTAGCCTATCGACCAGGTAAAATTGGCAAAGCTTCGGTTGAGCTTTGTTGCGCGTTGCAGATACCGCAAAAGGGTATCGCCATTTTCGATTACGGGCGAAGGAAACCAGTCGTGATACGCTGAGGTGTGGATTTCGCCATAGTCAAAGCGAATGCCTGCCATTAGTTTGCTTCGCACCGAAAAGGAGTGCCTCATGAAGAAAAAAGCACCCGATGAAAACTGCCTGAAAGCCGGGATGATAAAACCACGACCATCAATGCGGTTGTCCTGATATTCTGCGCTGACGCCTGTTTCGATATGCAGTTGCTGCGACTGGAGTGTTGCAAGCTTAAAGTTGGATGTGTAAACCAATTTATCAAACTGACGTTCGAGGTCGCGATCGAAGCTCAGACTGTCAGGGAAAATGGCTGGCATATAGCCATGATCAACATATTGACTCCATTCCTGCCTGAAGTTGCGCTGCACACCCAAATCGAGCGAGACCATTAGCTTATTCAGTTGAAGTGTGGAGGTGTTTAATAGTTTAAAGTGGTTCACCTCCTGATAGGGATATTGGATGTCGCGGCTTGATTTGTCGTGCAGTGCCGTGTCAACCCTGCGTGGCTCAAGGCCGTGGGCATTGGCAAAAAAGCCATTTTTGAGGCTGATATTGCTCATATAGAGCCGACTTTGAAAGCCATTTTGGATGTATCCCAGCGAGAGATGCATATTTTGTTCCTTACCTGCGGTATTGCGCAGCTGTCTGTTATGCAAAGCAGCCCTGAACGAATAGATGTCAACACTGTCAGCAGGCACTTTGAAATCACCATAATCGAGCAAGGTAAAACGTGCTGTGGCGAAGAAGTGGTTATGACGTCCGAAGAGGGAAACGGAAGTGCCTAAAAATCCTGAATTAGACTTGCCTGTCAGATCTATCGTGGCTCCTATCGTTTGATTGTCAGGTATTTTTTTGTTTTGGATATCAATAACCCCGCCAATGGCGTCGGAGCCATACCTCAGCGAGGCAGGCCCTTTGATTACTTCGGCCCGTTCCACCGCATACTGATCCACTTCAAGCCCGTGATCGGAACCCCATTGCTGGGCCTCGTGTTTGATGTTGTTTTCGACAACCACAACCCGATTAAAACTCAATCCCCTGATTACTGGCTTCGATTGTCCTGAGCCAATACCGATGGTGCTTATGCCCGGCAGACGCTCCAGCGAGTTCATCAGGCTGCCTCCCAGATGCCGCTTCAAATAATCTTCGTTTGCAATCTCAAGACTAAGCGATTCTTCTCTGTTGCGTGTTTCGGTATAGTCATCAATAATCACAACCTCATGCAGGCTGAGCGGACTCATAGAAAGCTTCACATTGTATTTCAGGTTTTCAAAAATCCGAAGGGTGTCGTTCAGCGTTTTATATCCAATGAAAGATACCGACACAAGGTATTCTCCCTTCGGAATATCTTCGATAACATAGTGTCCTCTGCCGTCAGCTGATGCGCCTGAATTTAGTGGCGATAGCAGGATGTATGCACCTGGCAGGGCTTCGTTTTTTTGATCTGTGATGCTTCCGTTGAGTGTAAAAAATTGCTGCGACTGAGCTGTTGTCAGCAGCAGGCACATGCTCATCATAAGCATGAAAAATCTACTCATGTCAGGAATTTTAGGTTTATAAATCAGTCTGGCTTACTGGTTGTCCTTTTCAGGCAACAGGCAGGGGAGGTGCACGGCTGGAATCGGCAGCCCTGTCAATGTCCTGAAACAGATCATCAGCTGATTCATTAACCGGAAGTGTTTTTGCAGCAAGGTAAACAACAAGTGCCGGCAAAAAGGGCAGTTCGTTGTTGGCGAATTGAAATTGACAAACAGGACAGATTTCGGCCTGAGGGTTAAGTGTTGTGAAGTCTGTATCATGCCCGACAGCATGGGGTATATTGCAAAGCATTTGATCAGTATGCCCGCATTGGCCCTTGAGGTGACTGAGTGGATGCAAGGAATGAAACATCATCGGAAAGAAGAAAATTCCGATGAGGAGCAGAGCTATATGTTTGCGGATGATTTGCATGGGCATCAGGTAGTTTTGCAATCAGCGCAGATACCTTTGATGAGTACTTCCGTTTGTGTGCCATCAAAACCTTCGGGAAGCCGAAAATCCTTTACAGGCACATCTTCCATACATTTAACGGTGTGGCAGGTGTTGCAGTAAAAGTGTGCGTGTTGTATTTTGTGCGTAACGCTGTTGTCCAGTGCATATTTCACCAGCTGATTATCCACAACAATTTTATGAATGATGTGATGCTCTTCCAGCGTTTTGAAAGAGCGGTAAAAGGTAGTTCGATCATAGTTGCCCGTCAACCGATATCTGATCTCCTGTTCCGACAATGCCTGATCGGCCTGCATCACAACTTCGATAATGCCTTCGCGACAACTTGTGCGTTTTAACTGATGTGTTGTTAAGATATCAACCGCTTTCATGAATGCAAGAGTATTGTAAATGCAACAAGGTTGCAAAAGTAAAAC
>JAQVGO010000069.1 GCA_028696715.1 Bacteroidales bacterium | reverse complement strand
GGTCGTATCGAAGAAGATAAATCCTTCACCATCGAGTTTCCTCCTTATACACAGGACTTAACTGATATGGGTAAGAATGCCAGTGATGGCTGGTCGTTTACAAATTCATTCTGTACAGAGATGTATTATGGTGGAATCGAAAGTGGCCGCCCGCCTTTCGAAGCTGGTTGCTCTTCGCGCGATGTTGACTACCTGCATGTAGTAAACTGGAAAAAAGCCGAACAATTGGTGAATCAGGGAAACTATAAAATGGTTAATGGTCATAAGGTTATTCCGATTGAGGTGGCCACTGCCAACAATATTTTCTTCCTGATTCCAGAGCCTAAATCGCCTCACGGTGTGGATGTTAGCCCCGATGGAAAATATATTGTTGTAGCTGGTAAACTCGATTCACATGCCTGGGTTTATTCCTGGGATAAGATCACAAAGGCTATCAATGAGAAAAACTTTGAGGGCACTGACGAATTTGGTGTGCCAATCATTTCACTCGAAACAGCACTTCATGGTAGTGTAGAAGTTGGTTTGGGACCTTTACATAACCAATATGATGATGAACCAGGCGTTATTTATACTTCAATTTATGTGGATTCTCGCATCACCAAGTGGGACTATATCAACCTGAAAGTGCTTGATTATGTATCTTCACATTACAATGTTGGTCACCTTGTTTCGGCTCATGGCGATGCTGTTAACCCTCATGGTAAGTATTTGATTTCACTCAATAAATTGTCTATCGACCGTTTCAATCCGGTAGGTCCTTTGCATCCGCAAAATCACCAGCTGATTGATATCAATGCAGATAAGATGACAATCCTTTACGACTTGCCCATTCCAATGGGAGAGCCTCACTATACTGCACTCATTAGGGATGATAATTTTGAGTCGTTCGAAACCTATGAAACAGGTACTAATATTTATACGATGGAAAAATCGCCTTATTTTACCGAATTAGGTTCAGAACGAGTTGAAACAAAAGGGAATAAGGTGCATGTTTACGCTACTATTAATGATGGAAAGGTGAAACCCGGCGACATTACCCTGGATCAGGGTAAAGATGTTGAAATTCACATTACCAACCACGGACAAACCAAACTTGATCATTATGTGTATGAAATTGCAGCCTATGATCAAATGTATCGCTGGAGACCAGGCGAAACTGCCACTTTGGAATTCAAAGCCGAAAGAGCTGGGATGTATCCACTTTTACTCGATCATTTTCATAGTGCTGATGGCAGGGCATTACAAGGTTATCTGACTGTAAAACATAATGAAGCGGCTGAAAGCGAACGCTTATTGGCTTATTCAAAACGTGTTCAGGCAGACATGCAGATGCAGGCCTTCCAGCCATCCGCCATCGAAATGAAAAACCTGCTCGAAGGTGAAATGGAATTCCTGAATTATGGTTGTAATGCTTGTCACAAATTTGGAGAAGACTTCAACGGTCCTGACCTCTTGATGGTTGACAAACGTCGTACTGAAGACTGGCTAAAATCCTGGATTATGAATCCTGAAGAACATTTTGATGAAGCAGACATTGAAGCCATGCGTCAGCGCTATAAACTGGCCATGCCTAATCAAAATGTATCTGAACAGGATGTTGCAAAAATTATTACTTACCTTAAACTCCGTACTAATCAATACTTAACTGAGCAACAATAGGTCATTTTTACCGGGAGGTTTTACTACTACCTCCCGGTAAATACCTTAACTTTGGCAGCGTTTAATTTAACTAACATTAACTTCTAACTTTTTTAAAAATGAAAAGAAAATTCATTGCTCTATTCGGAGGATTACTCTTTACTGTAATGCTCAGCAGCTGTGGCGGTGGCGGTGGAAAAACTGCTGACCTGGCCAATGGTGAAACAATCTATAACAAAGCATGTATAGCTTGTCACTTAAAAGGTGTAGCCGGTGCTGCTGCTCTTGATGATACTCCCCGTTGGGAAGAACTTGCTGCCAAAGGTATGACTACACTCGTGCAACATGCCAATTCCGGATACACCGGAAATTATGGCGTTATGCCCGAAAAAGGAACCTGTATGGATTGCTCCGAACAGGATCTTTACGATGCCATCAGTTTTATGTTTAGTAAAGCCGGTGTTGAACCAAAGCAATAAATAAAGAAAACAAGTATCATGAAGTCAAAGACCTACATCATTTTTGCAATCATTGGTGTCATTTTTGTTGGCATTACTTATTTCACACCGATATGGGGAGTAGCTCTGCAAAGTATTCAATATCCTAAATCCATGTATCCGAAGGGAATCCGTATCAACTTTAAGTTTAATGGGGTTTACAACGGCTGCGAAGGAGTGAAGGAAAGAGAAGAATTGGCAACAAACGAAGGTGCAGATTGCCTAATGGAAATGAATGCCATCAATCACTACATCGGTATGTATCCGATTGTGCAAGGCAGGAATAATCCTCCGTCATTGGATCATCCTAGTTTTTATGTGTTTGATACACAACGTGATGCAGAAGGCCATGATGTATATGATCCGGCAACAGGACAAAAAATTAAGATTGATGTAACGCCAACAACACTTAAGGTTTTGAATACGATAATGACCTATTCGCCTTATATTTTTGTGTTGTTTATTCTATTGGGTTTGTATTTTATTGCAACACCCAAAAAACTCAATCTGGTGGCTGGCCTAATCCCCGCTTTAGTGCCTTTCTATTTCCTGTTTGTGTATATGTATTACCTCTATTGGTATGGTCATAATCTGGGATTACACGGCGGTGGCGCATTTGCTGGCATCAAACCCTTTATGCCTACCGTATTTGGCGAAGGAAAAGTAGCTCAGTTTACCACTGAATCATATCCTTACTATGGTTTTTACGTTGCACTGGGAGCCTTTGTTTTTATGATACTTGCGATTCTTTTAAAACGTAAATCTTTACGAACAAAACTATAGTTGAAGAATCGGGGGTGAAATATCCCCCGAAACTTTTTTTAAAAATGAGACATTTTATATTATTATCAGGATTATTTTTCGTTTCACTTTTGATGCCATTGCTGGCTCAGGAGGAATTGCAGTTTGGTCCTGCCATCAAAATTGAAGGCTATCAGGATAGGAGCAATCCTATTTCGCTTCAGGAAATTATTGATCGCACACCTCCCGGAAAATATGTGGTTCTTGAACCTGGATTTTATACCGGCCCTGTAAAAATTACACGAAACGCCATTACGCTTGATGGCGAAGGAAAAGTAACGATTTCTGCTCTGGGTAAGTCATCGGTAATTTTTATGGAGACCAATAATGTTGTCCTGAAAAACCTTCATATTATCGAGTCGGGAGGATCGCATGATAAAATTGACTGCGGAGTAAAAATTATTGGAAATCATAATGTTGTAACAAACTGTTTGATTGAAGAATGTCTTTTTGGGGTGGATATTTTTCAGTCGGAGCATAATCTGATCGAGTACAACGAAATCACATCACTTTCCAAACGCAGCATGGCACTCAAAGGTGATGCCATTCGTTTGTGGTATTCAAAAAATAACCTCATCAAAGGAAATTATTGGCACAATGTGCGCGATATGGTGGTTTGGTATTCATCCGAAAACACTTTTGAAGCCAACAAAGGTGTCGGAAACCGCTACAGCATCCACTTTATGTATGCGCACAATAACAGGATCAACGACAATTATTTTTACGAAAATTCGGTTGGCGTTTTCCTCATGTACAGCGAAATGACTGTAATGACGGGCAATACCATCATGCATTCGAATGGTGTGAGCGGAATGTGTCTGGGAATGAAGGAAACTTCTTCGAATCAGATTTTGCATAATCGTTTTATTTACTCTGCCGAAGGTATTCACGTTGATGTTTCTCCGTTTGTCCCCGAAAAGACAAACACTGTGATGTACAACGAAATAGCCTTTTGTGGTGTTGGCATTAAGTTTCACACCAACCAGGAAGGTAACCTTTACAAACACAATTATTTCCACAATAATCTGGTTCAGGTAGAAGCGGAAGGAAAAACAGCCAATTTGAACCGTTGGCAGGAGAACTATTTTGATGATTATCAGGGATTTGATAAGGATGGTGATAATCTTGGTGATACACCTTATACCTTATTTGCCTACGTGGAACACCTCTGGACTTTCGATCGGGATTTAAAGTTTTTTTATGGCTCCCCGCTCTTGCTGGTGTTGGATTTTCTTGAGCGATTGGCACCATTTTCGCAACCGAAGCTGGTGTTGCGTGATAAGACACCCATCTTTAAGTGGGATGAAGAATTAGATGCAAAAATGAAAGATCAATTATGAAATACCGTGTTTTTGCTACTTTTTTGCTTTCAATTCATCTGGCTTTTGTTGTATTGCCAGAGGTGCAGATATGGCGGTATCTGTATCTGATAGCAGGAATGGAGCAATCAACACAGGAACTGAATTTTTCTAATGATGACAAGATGCCGCAAACGGGCGATATTACGTATTTATCAGCTTTGATCAAACGTGCAGGAGACGATCAGAATAAAGAAGATAAAAACAAAGCAGATATACCAGAAACAACTATAAGTCATACTGGTATGATTTATTTGCCGGTTGAAACGAATTGTAATCCAATTATTTCAACAGACCTGGAAGGCAAGTATTTCCATTATGCTACCAATTTGATCTTTTATCCCAAAAAAGTAAACACACCCCCTCCAAAAGTAACTTTTTCTTAAAACAGTATTGTATCTGTTTTTAAATGCAATGCTACCTCACCTTAGGTTCCAATTGTTTCACGAAAAAAAGTTACAACCATGTATAAAACTATAACGAAAATAATTCTGTCGGCTGCAATATTAGCGCTGGCAACCGTATCTTATGCTCAGTCGGATACATTGGCTCTTGAAGAAATTCTTGTCACTGCAAAGAGCCCTCTCAATTTAACAAAATCAAATATTGCCGGTCGTGTTATTCAGGTCGAAAATCCGCATGATGGCGGAGCTATGTTTATCAATCAGGCTGGTTTTGGCGTTGAAAAACGTGGCAATTATGGCATGGAACCTGTTTTGCGCGGTTTCAAATACAGCCAGCTGAATGTATTGATTGATGGAGGCGTCCACAGCACTAATGCCTGTCCAAATCGTATGGACCCTACCATTGCTCAGATAGCTCCCGAAGAAATAGAGAAAATAGAAGTTATCAAAGGCCCTTACAGCGTTAGGTTCGGACCTTCGCTGGGTGGTATAATCAATATTGTAAACCGCAAACCGGATCGCTCGATTGATCAAAAAGTTGCCGGAAGTCTGGAAGCTGGATATCAGTCGAATGGAGGCAATCTTTACAGTAATTTGTTTGTGCAAAGCGTCTTGAAGAAATTTGATTTCTCGCTCAATGCCGGTTACAAAGATTATGGTAATTATGAAAGTGGTTCAGGGCAGGAGATTGCTTCTTCTTTTTCGCGTTTTGGCTACGCCTTAAAAATGGGGTATCAGTTTACACAAAGCCAACGTCTTCAGCTAAACTGGCGTCAAAGTATGGCCAAAGATGTGCTTTATGCCGGTCTCCCTATGGATGCCGATAAAGACAATAGCAGTATCCTTTCGATGGATTATGCTTACACCAATATCAGTCCCTTGCTCAAATCCTTTAAGATCAAAGCGTATGGAAGTTATGTGGATCATGAAATGAGTAATACGCTAAGGCCAGCATACAAAGCTGTGCACGCTGTTTCGCCTGTTACTGCTCAGGTATTTGGAGGAAGAACAGAGTTCGGTTTACAAACGGCTTCCAATAATTTGCTTTATGCTGGAATTGATTATAAACATATTGGTAAAGACGGAGGAAGAGACCGGCTGGTTTTTAAGAATACCTGCACGGGTATGGAGTTTGATCCTCCAAAATATTTCTATGATAAAACCTGGCAGGACTCCAATCATGACGATTTGGGATTATTCCTCGAAAATAAAAGGGATATCAATGAGAATCTGGTCTGGACGCTGGGTTTGCGATCTGATTATATTAGCTATAGTATCAATGATCCGGATGCGGGATTTTTGGAACAATACAATAACGACATTCAACCTGAAGATCGTTTCGATATTTCAGCTACCACATCAATTACCTGGTTTTTGCCAAAAGGCTATAATTTATTCGTTGCAGCAGCCCGATCAAGCCGTTCGCCCGAACTTACAGAATTGTTTATCAATCACCTGAGTGTTGGGATGGATGCGTATGAATATATCGGTAATCCTGAGCTGAAATCGGAAGTGAATTACCAGATTGATGCACGTATCGAAAAGAATATCAAAGGATTAACAATTTTTACGGATGTCTTTTATTCTTATGTGCAGGATTATATCACCGCAGCGGTTGATACCACGATTCCGAGGATTTACAATGCCTGTATGGATCCAAAATTTACCAAGCAGTTCAGAAATGTGGATGAGGTATTTTTAACAGGTTTTGAGGCTGGGTTCGACTGGAAATTTGCCGAAAACTGGCATTATAATCTTTCTGCATCCTACACTTATGGGCAGAATGTAAGCTGGGATGAGCCTCTGGCAGAAATCACACCACTTACTTTTCAAACCGCTTTGGCCTATCATGCCGAGTTGTTTAATGCAGAGATTCACGGACGCATTGTAGATGAACAGGATCGTGTGGCAGCTTCCTTTAACGAATCACGTACACCTGGTTTTGCAGTATTTGATTTTTATGCTGATTACAAGGCTTTTGGCGTACTGGATATCATGTTCAGCGTGCGAAATATCTTTGATAAAAACTATGTTGAGCATCTGAGCAGGGCATATAAAGGGATGGATATTCAGAGCTTGTACTTTGAACCGGGACGGAGTTTTAATATTGGTTTAAAATATTCATTTTGAGAGTAATATAAAAAGGTAGAAGTCGCATTTCTGCCTGAATTTTGTGAAATGTAAAAACTAAAAACCATGGACAAAGAAAAAAAGAACCTGAATCGTCGGGAGTTTTTCAAAGGTGGTATTGCCGCTGCAGGTACCCTGGCAGTGGTAGGAACTGCCACTTTTATTCTCGATAAAAGTGCAGCAAAGTCAATGCCGCGCGAAGATTTTCTGAGGCCACCCGGAGCCATTTCCGAAGAGGACTTTTTGTATGGCTGCATCAAATGCGGACTGTGTGTTCAAATATGTCCGGTTCATGCCATCGAACTGGCGGGTGCCGGGGAGGGGCTTGGCTTTGGTACACCTTACATTGCACCTCGGATTCAGGCTTGCGACTTTTCGTGTGATGCCCTGCAGTGCGTAGAAACCTGTCCAACTGCTGTGCTCGATTTCAGGCCTTTTAAAGAAGAAGGTGTGCGTGCGGTTGAAAAGGCAGCTGCCGAACCCGGAGCTGATCTTTCCACTGTAAATCCTTTTGAGGTACAAAAGGTAGCTATGAAAGAGGCTGTTAGGATGGGCAAAGCACATGTGAACAGAAATACTTGTCTGGCGCACAAAGGAGAAGGCTTCAAAGGCAATCCGCGGGGTACTGATTTTAAAGGAGTACATCGTTCTCCGGGGAAAAATGAAGTTTCTGCCAGCCCACTGAAAGACAGGGTTTTCGATCGTGAAGTGTGTGATTTGTGTATCACCGAATGCCCGATTGGTGAGAAAGCTATCATCCAGCGCAGAAGCCGAAGCGGCAGAAAGCTTATTCCGCATGTGCTTGATGGCTGCACCGGTTGTGGTGTTTGCCAGATGGTTTGCCCTACAGCCCAACCCAGTATCGTTGTTGAACCATTTTAAAACTCAGAAGTCATGTTATCAGATTATTTTTCCAATGCAAAGAAAAAAAGTCCAATTGCTCCCAAACCGGTAGAGCAAATGCCGCATACCTTGGCAGGGCTGAGTTTTAAAGAATGGCGCGACTCCAGAAAAAAGAATCACAAAATGCGCAACATACGTTGGGCAGTGCTGCTGTTTATGAACCTGCTTTTTGTGTTCTCATTCTGGCTCGATCTGGCCATACTGGAAGGTTCGCTGAGTGGTTCCAGGTTGATTGGATTTTACCTGATGGATCCGTATAACTCGCTGCAACTGCTGGCAATATCCTCTACAACGGGTTATCTGGGCATGCTCACCATGAACTTCTGGATTGGTTTGTTTACCATTTTAATTTTCTGGTTGATTTTTGGTGGCCGCTCATATTGTTCCTGGATGTGTCCGTATCATTTTTTGGCCGAATGGGCCGAGAAAGTGCATAATTATTTGGTAAAGAAGAAGAAAATAAAAGAGAGAAGTTATCATATTGGATTGCGTTTTGTATTCCTTGTTGGATTTCTGCTGCTGGCTTTGCTGACGAAAAATCTCGTTTTTGAAAACCTGAATGTTGTCGGTATCATCTCCAAAGCAATGATTTACGGGCCAAGCCTGTTGCTGCTATGGGTACTTGCCATTATCCTTTTTGAGGTTTTTGTAAGTCGCCGGTTTTGGTGTCGCTATGTTTGCCCGATAGGGGCTACCTGGAGTCTCGTAGGAAAAGCTTCGCCTTTGGCAGTTAAATTTGAACACGACAAATGTGGCTATTGCCTTGAATGTCAGAAAGTTTGTCTGGTGCCGCACGAATTGTGGTTTGTTAAACGAGGTGCTGCAACACAGGATGTTCATTATGTGGGATCTGACTGCACACGCTGTGGATTGTGTGTGGATGTTTGCCCTGGCAATGCTTTAACGTATTCTGTTAGAGGAGCTTCTTCTCTCTTGTAAAAAAATACAAAGTATGACTCAACAACTAAATAATCCGATTATAAAAATCGAAAAACTCTCTAAAAGCTTCAAGCGACAGCAGGTGATTGACGCCTTGTCTGTGGATTTTCTGTCGGATCAGCGTATTGCACTTATTGGACAGAATGGTGCTGGCAAAACAACTTTAATCCGCTGTATATTAGGGCAATATAACTTTGAAGGAAAGCTGGATGTCTTTGGGCTCAATCCCAGAAAGGATCGCAGAGAAATTTTGCAGCAGATCGGTTTTGTACCACAAACACCGCCTCCAATTAAGCTGACGGTGAATGAGTTAATTCATTTTTTTGAACGCATTACCAAAACAGATGCCGCTGCTTTCAAAAATATCAGCAGTAAGCTTGGACTTGAAATCGATCAAAATTTACATAAGCCATTCTATAAGCTGTCGGGTGGTATGAAACAAAAACTGCTGATAAGTTTTGCGCTCGGCAGGCAGGTTAAAATCCTGTTGCTCGACGAGCCTTCGGCTAACCTGGATCCACAAGCCCGTGAGATTCTTTTTGCACAGCTTAAAAATTACAGCAAAGGTACCCTGATGATTTTGAGCAGTCACCGGATGGACGAGATCAAAGACCTTGTTAATCGCGTGATTGAAATGGATCTGGGTAAAATAGTTTTAGATAAATTATTGACTAATACCTGATGTTATGAAACGAATAATGATATTATTTCTGGCTTTGCTTACCTTGACGTTTTGCACCAGAAAAGTGGACCAAAGTCCGCGCGAGATTAATTTTGACCGTGATATTTGCGTTGCTTGTCTGATGGGATTGGCTGACGCTAAATTTTCGGCACAATCCATCAATATGCGAAATGAGGTGGTTTGGTATGACGATTTAGGCTGTTTGATAGAATATATGGACAGCCCTGACTGGGAAAAATTTGGCGGCGATGAGGCGGTATCCTATATCGCAGATGCTTCTACAGGAGAATGGATCAGAGTGGAAGAGGCCTGGTATGTTTATGGCATCGACACTCCGATGGGCTATGGTTATGCAGCCTATAAAGACTATTCGGAAGGAGCTTTTGATTTTGCAACTACTGCCCAGCGTATTCGCGACGGCCTTAGCATGCGCGAAGACTTCCTGAAGAAGAAAAAAATGCTCCATCACGAATGAATCGGTTTGGTAACTTACAATAACTGGAAACTATGCAACGTACACTTTTTACTCATTCCAGCCTCATCCAGATTATGAATGCGGATATCAGGCAAAACCTGCGATCTAAATGGTTTTGGACCTACAGCATTTTATTTGGTGGCTTTGTGGCTGTGATGTTTTCTACAGGAATAACAGAATCTCAGATTATCGGATTTGTTGGCCTCAGCCGGCTGATGGTAACCTTTATGCAGGTGAGCATGGTAATTTTGCCCATCTACGTGCTGATTACTACGGTGAGATCCGTTGTGGGCGATCGCGAATCGAATGTAATGGAATACATGCTTTCGCTTCCGGTTTCATTTTCAGGCTACTTCTGGGGCAAGTTCAGTGCTAAATTTTTGGTGACTTATATTCCTGTTTTTATCGCTTTGCTCGGTGCTGCGGTTTATGGTAATTTTACGAAGCTCGATGTGCCCTGGGACTTGTTTGCGCTTTATAGTGCTTTGCTGGCCTCTATGATTTTTTGTTTTTTGGGAATCAGCATGTTCATTTCGGCTGTTTCGCATTCGCAAGACCTGGCCATCAGCACGGCTTTTATACTGTGGTTGTTGCTGGTTGCTTTTCTGGATTTGATCCTGATGGGATTGTTGCTGAAATTGCGTCTGGATGCCGGAACAGTAATTGGCCTTGGAATGATCAATCCACTCCAGGTATTTCGAACAGCTGTGCTGGTACTCTTCGATCCTGAGCTCACAGTGATGGGAGCTGCTTCTTATTTTATCCTTGATACCGTGAGCAGAGGTTGGTTTATTACATTTGCCATTGCCTATCCGATTATTTTGGGGGCATTGTTTGGATGGTTTGGCAATTATTTTTTCAAAACAAGGGACATCATCTGATGAAATATATTGCTGCTTTTATGCTTTTCCTTTCACTTGCATTTGCAGGATGTAGTAGTCATTCGGCGGATGGTGTGCATAAGGAGCTGTTTCCAAAACTCTCGGATACATCAAAGTTGTTGCCCTTACCCACATCCACCGATCAGGCTTATCGGAAAAAGTTAATCAATGAGGAAGTCATTCTTCCGGATGGAAAAATACGCAGCAAAGGAATCGAAGCTGTTCCACAGGATTATGACGATTTCAGGTTTATGAATCTCGATGGGGTGCAGTGGCAGGACAGATCAGTACAATTTGGTGATTTCAGAGGGGTAAGTTTTCGCACAGCTAATGCTAACCGGGCTGATTTTTCGAAGGGTGATTTTCGGCTGGCAGATCTCAGATGGTCGTCTTTTAACAATGCTGCCATGAAACGGTGCAATTTTGCTCAGGCCATCTTGTTTCGCACTTCCATGAATGAGTCGGTTCTGGACTCTTCCGATTTCAGAGGATCCAATATGTTTGGCGTAAAAGGACATCGATCTTCATTCAGATATGCTGATTTTTCGAATGCTTTGATGAAGGAATCAGAACTTACGGATGCTGATTTTTCGAACAGCAAAGCCATCAAAGTTAAGTTTATCATCACTGTTTTTGCCGGTTCGCGATTCGATTCGGCCGATTACAGCTATTCTGATTTTACGGGTGCCGGCCTGGAAGAATGCAGCTTTGTTCATGCACGGCTTCACGATGTAAATTTTAAGGGAGCTCATCTTCAGGAAGCCAGTTTCAGGGGAGCCGACCTGAAAGGAGCAAGCTTTTTTGCTGCCGAACTGGTAGATACCGATTTCACAGGAGCCATTAATATCCCGGATGATTTGATCCCTTTTATGGATGAAAATGGAAAAGCGACCGGAGTTGTTTTTAGCGTAAATGATGATTAATGAGGCAATTGAAACTTAAAATATCTTTTCTTCTGACGCTCATAGGGTTTAACCTTTCAATGGATAGTTATGCCCAATCAAAGGCTGACACCATTATTTATAAGCTGGACGTTGGCAAAAGCATCCTGAATTGGAGGGCCGATAATCATTTCGGAACAACAAAGTTTAAGTCTGGTACTTTGGGAATTTTTGAGGAAGAACTGGTAGAGGCGAGTTTTGCGATAGAGATGGATAGCATAAAAAATACGGATATCGATTATGACTTGATGCGGGCAGTTTTGGAAAACACAATCAAATCGCGTGAGTTATTACATATAACCAAATTTCCATTAAGCTATTTTAATTTGTGTTGTGCTGAAAAAATTGCAGTGGATAGTTTGTTTCTGAAAGGCGACCTCACCTTGCGAAACATTCCGGCATGTATTCAGTTTCAGACATTTCTAAGAGCTGATAAAAACATGCTGGAAGCTAAAACTGACAGCATTGCCATCGACAGAACCGATTGGGGAATTTTTGCCATGTCGAAGAATCACAGCACAGGCGACCAATCTTATATCGTAAGCGATACCATTTATATACAGATTAACTTGATCGCAAATCAGATTGATGAAAAGGAGGAAAGATTTGATTAAGTTGACAGCATTGAATAAGAAGTGATTAATACAAAAATGAAGCAAATGACATAAAAACTTAACTATTTTGGTAAGGAAATACTAAAATTCTTTGCCCAATTCAATTTTTTAATATTTTTGTCCGGCAATACGGCGCAAGTATTTTGCGCGGCCAAAATTACAACATAAGTAACCGTTTTGATTCTTCAACCATCAGGAAATCTATTATGACGCACTCAATCATTACCTTGCAGGGTAACCTACAAAAAATGATGGTTCTGGGCTTATTGGGATTGCTTTTACTGCCTTTCAACTTTGCGAAAGCGCAGACTCCCGAAGCTTTAAAGAACTTTCAACAATGTAAGGCCTGTCACAACCTCGACGGAGCTGAATTACTTGGACCAAATCTGGCTGGTATCACACAAAGAAGAGATACAGCCTGGCTGATTAGTTTTATTCGCAACAGTCAGGAAGTTATTGCTTCAGGTGACGAATATGCGGTGGCCTTGTTCGAGAAGTACAACAAAATTCCCATGCCTCCGCACGACTTGTCCGATGAGCAAATCATCGACATTCTGGCTTTGATCGAAAATGGGGGGCAGGTGGCTGACGAATACCTGGCCCAGATGGAAGCCGAAGCCGACAAAGGTGCTGAAGCCGATGTGGCAAGAGCCGCCGAGCTAAGAGAAAAAGAACTTAAACTGGCTGAACTTGAGCGTGATGCCAACCGTAATTTTGGCACCACCTTTATCATCACACTGATAATTTTCCTGATCACCATCATCGACCTCTTTGTAACGAAAGTAATCAAAGCCACTTTTGTTCACAAAACTGTTGTGTTGATCGCTTTGGTAATCATCGGTGAGGTGGTTTACAAGGAGGCTACTGCCCTGGGTCGTCAGCAGTATTATCAACCTGAGCAGCCTATCTGGTTTTCGCATGAGATACATGCCACACAAAACAAGATCGATTGTTTGTATTGTCACTCATCAGCCGAAGACAGCAAAAGTGCCGGAATACCTTCCATTAATGTATGTATGAACTGTCACAATCAGGTTCGCGAAGGAAAAGTGACCGGAACAACCGAAATCGCTAAGATTCATGAAGCCTGGAACTCAGGTCGTCCAGTTGAATGGGTACGCGTTCATAACCTGCCCGATCATGTGTATTTTAATCATTCCCAGCATGTTAATTCAGGCAAATTGGATTGTGCTGAATGTCATGGCGAAGTAGAAAAAATGGATGTGGTGATGCAGGTGGAAGATCTTAGCATGGGCTGGTGTTTGGATTGCCATCGTACTACTGAAGTGCAGTTTGCAAACAATGAATTCTTCAAGTCCTATGAATTAATGCATGAGCAGTTCAAGAATGGTGAAGTTAAAAAAGTTACTGCCGATATGCTTGGTGGTGGCGATTGTATGAAATGTCACTATTAATTCATTAATCTGAAAAGAAATCCCACATGGAACAAAAATATTTTAGAAGCCTCGAAGAACTCAAATTGGATGTACGTCCCGAAACTGAAAACAAGCCACTTGGCGACAGGCAGTTTATCTTCGAGATGCAACAGGAACTCAAGAAATCAACCACCGCCTCGCGCCGTGATTTTTTGAAGGTTTTCGGTTTTACAGTGGCCTCAGCAGCCATAGCCAGCAGTTGCGAACAGCCTGTTCGTAAGGCTATTCCGCTATTGATACAGCCTGATGAAATTGTGCCCGGCAAAGCCAGTTATTATGCCTCCACCTTTTTTGATGGCATCGATTATTGCCCGGTGGTTGTTAAGGTACGCGATGGCCGGCCTATTAAAATTGAAGGCAACAAAGCCTCCTCTTTAACGCAGGGCGGCACCAATGCCCGCACTCAAGCTGCTGTGCTGGGGCTTTATGACAACTCCCGCTATCGTCAACCGCAGGCTGCCGGCAATGCTTCAAGCTGGGAAGAGGTTGATCAGACGATCATCAGTCAGCTGAATGCTATTAAAGCTAAGGGTGGAAAAGTGGTAGTGCTCTCCGGAACAATTATCAGCCCCTCAACAAAAGCAGTGATTAACGATTTTTTGACGCAATATCCTGGCGAACATGTCACTTATGATGTGTTGTCGGCTTCAGCAATGCGTCATGCCAACAAACTCAGCTTTGGCAAAGCCTTTATACCAGCTTACCATTTTGATAAAGCAGATGTCATCGTAAGCTTTGATGCTGATTTCCTGGGAAGCTGGCTCACACCGGTTGAGTTTACCAAACAATACAGTAAAAATCGTAAGCTGACCAGTGGTGAGAAAAAAATGTCGCGTCATATCCATCTCGAAGGAGCGATGTCAGTCACCGGAACCAATGCCGATAAGCGTATTCAGCTGCATCCTGCTCAGGAAAAACAAACTGTTGCAGCACTGTATTACGAATTACAAAAGCTGGCCGGTGAATCAGGTGCCAAACAGATTGACAGCCCTGTTGATGTGAAAGCCATTGCAAAAGAACTATACAACAAAAAGGGTAAAGCCCTGGTGGTAGCTGGCACCAACGATGCCGAAACACAGCTGATGATCAATGGCATCAACCAGTTGTTGCAAAGTTATGGCAATACGATCGACACCAGTGTACAGCTGAATATCCGCCAGGCAGATGATGAAAAAGTTCAGCAATTGGTGGCTGATATGAATGCCGGCAAAATTGATGCTGTCTTTCTGTATGATGTAAATCCGGCTTACGATTATCCCGAAAAAGATAAGTTTGTAAGTGGCCTGGCCAAAGTAGGTCTTAAAGTAGCCATGCCGGTTGTGGAAGAAGAAACAGCTCCGTTGGCTGACTTTATCTGTCCTGATCATCATTTCCTGGAAAGCTGGAACGATGCAGAAATCAAAACAGGATATTATTCGCTGGCACAGCCTGCTATTCGTCCCATTTTCAAGACACGTCAGGCGCAACAAAGCTTCCTGGTGTGGATGGGCAGCAATTTAGATTTCAGAAGTTATATCAAACAATATTGGGAAAGCAATCTGTTCGCTCAAGGCGATAATCTTACTTTCACTGGTTTCTGGAACAGTAAATTGCATGATGGCATTTTTGAATCCGGACAGAAAGAAACCGAAGTTTTAACCTTTGATAGCAATGCAGCCCTACAGGCACAGCAAAATGCCAAATCCGGAAATGCTGATCAGATGGCTTTGGTGGTTTATGCCAATGTAGCCGTTGGTACCGGTAAACATGCCAACAATCCCTGGCTGCAAGAGCTGCCCGATCCGGTGAGCAAAGCTTGCTGGGATAATTATGTATCCGTTTCGCCCAGGCTCGCTACCGAATTAGGGCTGAGTGAGTTTGATACCGTGAATGTTGGTGGTATTGGCGAGTTGCCGGTTTTGATTCAACCCGGACAAGAGTATAAAACCCTTTCTGTAGCTTTGGGTTATGGACGCGAAAAAGC
>JAQVGO010000068.1 GCA_028696715.1 Bacteroidales bacterium | reverse complement strand
AGTTTACCCTCCGGAACCTATTTGTTGCAAATTGAAACAGCCGGTTTTGTTCAAAGGGAAAAAATAACCCTGTACTAAAACAGATTTGTTGATAAACTGATGTTGAGCAGAGAAATGGACAAAAATCATATTCCAACAATTTAATACTGAGGAGATGAGCCGATGATGGAAACCAAAGAGATGGGCAAACTGAAATGGCACCATATTCAGAATCCGACGGATGATGACTTTGATTTTTTAAATGGCATTCATCATTTTCATCCCCTTGATATTGAAGATTGCCGTTCGCTGAATCAACGACCAAAAATTGATATTTACGACGATTATTATTTCTTAATCCTTCACTTTCCTAATTTCGACCGGCAGAATGTTTTCATCAAAACCAAAGAAATAAAAATGTTCTGGGGCGAAAAGTTTATCATCACCCTCGAAAAAACGCCCTGGCTTGCCACGCAATTTTTCAACGAATACAAAGAACTGAGCAGGGATGAGAAAGATTTAATAGTCGAAACATCTGATATTTTGCTCTATCGCATTCTCGAACGACTGATGCGCGAATCATTGTATCTTTTACGAAAAGTAGGCCTTGATCTGGAACTGATCAACCGCGAACTTTTTGGAAAACAGCAGGTAAAAATTATCGAAAGAATTTCGGTAACCCGTAAGAATATTATTTTGGTTAATACCATTTTCAAACCGCAACTGAGGTTGTTTCACAAATTCGAAACCGGCCAGATAAGCGGCTTTGCAGGCGAGGAGATGGAAGATTATTGGGGTAATATCCTGGATTATTACCAAAAAATGTGGGATATGACCGAAGATTACGAAGAACTGATCGAAGGTCTCTCAAAAACCTTCGACAGCATGCAAACTAATAAAACCAACGAGATCATGAAGATTCTTACCCTGATCTCCTCAATCATACTGCCGCTAACCTTTATCACAAGTTTATACGGCATGAACGTAATGCTGCCCTTTGCCGAAAACAAAACAGCCTTTTGGCTTTTGCTCGTTGGCATGGCAGTTGTCAGCGGATTGATGGTGCTTTATTTTAAGCGCCGCCGCTGGATGTGATCAAACTAATCATCAAGTTAAATGTTTTAAATATCTTTTTTATGGAAAAAACAATTCACTTAACCTGGCAGAAAACCCTTAGCATTCTTGTTATGCTGGTGTTTTCCCAACAAATTTATGCAATTATGCCTCCACAGATTCCTTTGGAAGACTTCTTCAGAAACCCTGAAAAGAGTGCTTATCAGATCAGCCCCGACGGAAAATTTATTTCCTTTATGGCACCTTACGAAAGCCGGATGAATATTTTTGTTCAAAAAACCGGAAGCGACAAAGCAACCCGCCTTACTTCCGAAACAGATCGCGATATCGCTGGCTATTACTGGGCAAATGCCGACCGTATTCTGTTTTTGAAAGACAGCGGTGGCGATGAGAACTTTGCACTTTATGGGGTAGATAAAGACGGAAAAAACAGCAAATGCCTCACCTGTTTCGAAGGTGTACGTACCCAGATTATTGATGAACTGGAAGACCAGCCTGATTTTGTGATCATCGGCCTCAACCAACGTAATGCCATGGTGTTCGATCCTTACCGGCTTAATATCAAAACAGGTGAAAAAGAAATGCTGGCCGAAAATCCGGGTAATATCCAGGGCTGGATGACCGATCATGAAGGCAAATTGCGTATTGCTATTGCCATTGTGGATGGTGTGAATACCCAATTACTCTATCGCGATGATGAATCACAGGAGTTTGAACCGGTACTCACCACCAGCTTCAAAGAATCTTTGAGTCCGAATTTCTTCACCTTTGATAACAAACACCTTTACGCCACCTCCAATCTTGGTCGCGATAAATCAGCTGCGGTGATCTTTGATCCCAAAACCGCCAAAGAAACGGAGGTGCTTTACGAAAATGAAGACTTTGATGTTGGTGGCATCAGTTATTCGCGCAAACGCAAAGTGATTACAGCTGCCAGCTATACTTCCTGGAAACGCGAACGTCATTTCTTTGATGATGAAGCAAGAACAATGTTCGAAAAACTCGAATCCTTGCTAAGTGGCTATGAGATTGCCATCACAGCCAGCGACAAAGCCGAAGAAAACTATATCATCCGTACTTATAGCGATCGCTCGATGGGAGCCTATTATCTTTATGACAAAACGAAAGAAAAACTCACTAAAATACAGGATGTAAGCCCTTGGCTTGATGAAGATCAGATGGCAGAGGTAAAACCTATTCAATATCGTTCGCGCGATGGATTGGTAATTCATGGTTACCTCACCTTACCCAAAGGTGTTGAAGCCAAAAACCTGCCTGTAGTGGTAAATCCGCATGGCGGCCCATGGGCGCGCGACAATTGGGGATTCAATCCCGAAGTTCAGTTTTTGGCCAATCGTGGATTTGCTGTTTTGCAGATGAATTTCAGAGGCTCAACCGGATATGGAAAAGCCTTTTGGGAAGCTTCGTTCAAGGAATGGGGTTTGAGCATGCAAAATGACATTACCGATGGTGTTTATTGGCTCATTCGCGAAGGCATTGCCGACAAAGATCGTGTGGCAATTTACGGTGCCAGTTATGGTGGTTATGCTACTTTGCAGGGCCTTGTTGTTACGCCTACCTTGTATGCAGCCGGTGTTGATTATGTGGGCGTCTCAAATCTGTTTACCTTTATGCAAACCATTCCGCCTTACTGGAAACCCATGTTGGATATGATGTACGAAATGGTGGGCAATCCCGAAGCTAACAAGCAACAGTTCGAAGCCACTTCACCAGCCATGAATGCCGACAAAATTATTGCACCGCTTTTTGTGGCTCAGGGAGCCAACGACCCGCGCGTGAATATTGCCGAATCGGATCAGATTGTTGAAGCCATGCGCACAAGAGGTATTGAAGTGGAATATATGGTGAAAGACAACGAAGGACACGGCTTTAGAAACGAAGAAAACCGCTTCGATTTTTATCGGGCAATGGAAGCATTTCTGAAGAATCATTTGCTTAATTGAGTTTTTTTCCTGTTGTTAGAAGCTTTTTTAAACTATCGAAAGTTGATCATTTAGGGTAGAAGGCTTACTTTTACCCTAAATTTTTTGCTTATGCGGAGATTTACAAAATGGACAGTAATAATCATTGTGGCATGTTTTGCCATAGGATTGGGCTTTTATTTTTTTGCTGTACATACCGTAAAAAAAGAACTTTATAAGCAATATGATAAAACTGTTCTTAGTAAGTTTTACGATTTGGAAATTGGCAGATTGGGAGTTGATTTTTTTACGCAAAATCTGATTTTATACAAGCTGAGTTTGATTCCGGTTGAAATAACCGATTCCTCCAAAAATGTAATACCTGAGGCAAGTTTAAGAATCAAGCGATTGGAAATCAAAAAGTTGAATATTGAGCGACTTTTGAATCAAAAAGAGTTTCATGCAGTTCAGCTTTTGTTGCATCAACCCAGCCTGGAGATTGGCAGTTTACCGGATAAAAAGCTGCTTCAGGCAGATACAAAAACGGATACGACAAAACCTCAGGGACTTAAGAAGATTATTTTTGACCGCTTTGTGCTGGAAGATGGTTATATAAATATTCAAACCAAAGATAAAAACACGAATGATATTTTTGTTCCTTCGGTCAATATGCGTCTCGAAGGGATACACATTAATTTCGATAGCCTCAACCATAAGCCTGATTTTGGATTTTCTATTGCCTCGCAATTGCAGATCGACTCGTTAAGCTTCAGAATTCCAGGATCATATTATAAGATTCATATAGCTAAATCAGAGATATTACAACAAGAACAAGAGCTGAAATTTTCTGATCTGAAACTGTATCCAATCCGCGGTTTACATGCACAAGCTGTTGGCCTCAGAAATCAGGATGATGTTATTGATTTAACGATTAAATCGGTGCAAACAGTCGGGCTCGATTTTGATGATTTGCTAAGCAGGGAAGGTGTTTTTATGCAAAAGCTGCTGCTGGATGAACCAAGCATCCAATTGATGCGCGACAAAAGACTGCCCGTTGATGAAAGTAAACGGCCTAAAATGCCTCAGCAGGCTGTTCGAGATATCAAAGGAAACTTTGGAATAGATTCTATTTTATTACTAAATGCAAGCCTTGTTTATACAGAATTGATGGGCAAAAAACCCGATACGCCCAGTGTTAATTTTGATAGTTTGTTTACCCTGATAACCGGATTTGCTTCTGTTGATCCCAGCACAGGGAAACAAGCAGATCTCATTGCCCATAGTAAGGGAATTTTGTTGGGAGAAGCGCATTTTGATAACCGAATACAATGGCATTTTACGCCTGATAACAGCTTTGATTTTTATGGCCGGTTGGGTAGCATGAATGCTAATGCTGTGAATGTTGTTAGCGAGAGTGCTGCGGGAGCATTGTTCCGATCCGGATATATTGATTCGGTATATTTTAAAGGCTTAGGCAATCAGGATGCTGCTTCGGGGATGTTCGAAATGCGCTATCACGATTTGGTGGTTGATGTTACGCAAAAGCGATCTAACAACCCCAATAAATTTCTCAGCCTGATCGCAAATCTTATATTACGGCGCGAAAATCCTGCAGAGGGCGAAGGCATCCGTCAGGTGCAAATGCAAACAATAAGGGTTCCGTACAAAGGTTTTTTCAATATGTATTGGAAAACCATCGAAAATGGTTTGCTCAATACATTGAAACCCGGAAAACGTAAGCGTTTGAACAAGGACGACGCCCTCCGCAGAGAATGGGAAAAGTTTAAAAAAGATATTGCGCAATAAGACTTTTGAGAAGCCTTTACAAAATCAAAAGCTTTTGTTTTATCGTTTTATTTTGATACTGAACAACAATAAAGTAAAGGCCAGGCTTTGGTGGAGCAATTAATTGGTGCTCGGTGCCGGAGGCTTCTTGTTTAAAAATTAGTTTACCAGTTAAATCATAGCAGTTAACTTCCAAAGGTAAATCTTTGTTAAATGCCTGAATTGTAAAGTTTTCGCCTGCCCTCACAGGATTGGGGAAAATGCTGATTTTTTGAGCTTTTTCTTCCGGAACATTTATGCCCGTAATCATACTTTTGTCAGTAGTGTAAATACGCTCATCCAAAAATTGAATCATAAATATGCGCCCCGTACTTTTTTCGACAAAGTGTTGCGTAAAACGCCAACCATCCTCTGAAGATCCAAGTCCGTGAATTATTCGGCTCCAGTTTTTACCGTTACTATCCGAGAAATAGGTAGCACCATTATTGGCCAACTGGGTAAATGAACTGTACCAATCGCCTTTTTGCGAAAAGTGGATGTTATTTAAGGGCTTGTTGAGCCACCAATTTTCATTTTTATCAACATGCATTCTCTGCCATGAATTTTCAAGGGTTACATCAGCAAGACTTTTGCAAATATTTAGCTGAACCAGAATATTATATGCTACGCCATAAAAGCTCAGGTAAAGACTGTCGTTCGGAGAAATCGATAATCCTGTAGGAACGATTACCTTAACTGGACCAATTAAGGAGTCTATTTTGAGGTTAATTTTTTGCCACGATAAGCCATATGTTTCTGATATAAACAAACCACCTTCGTTGGTTGAATAAGCATCTGCAATGGTTAAATACAGCCTTCCGTTTTTATCGGCAACAATGTTTTCGCAGGCTTTTAACTTTCCAATTCCATTATTTCTGCTTTCCCATGTTTTTCCCTCATCTTCAGAGCAAAAAACACCATCGCCATCATTATTGATACCCGTGATGGCAAACAAGGTATGGTAATCATTTTCGATGATCTGTTTTATCGGAAAAGAGGTATTTAGCATAACCGAATCCCAACTCAAGCCCAAATCTTCTGAGACATAGATTTTTCCGGTTCCGCCGGCAAAGATGTGCCCGAAAGAAGTAACAAAAACAGTATGCACCGAAGATGCCGTTAGCATGGATTCGAAATTTTTACCTTCATCGGTGCTTTTCATTATTCCGGTGGTAGTGCTCACCAGCAACACGCTATCATCTACCAGTGCAATGCCGGTTTTGGGGCCACCCCAGAATTCATTGGTCAATTTCCAAAATTGCTGCGAATACGAAAATAAAGCATTAAATACCAGCAGATTAGTTATAAAAAATTTTATTAACTTCATAAAATAATCAATTTTAATGTGACAATAAGAGGATAAAAGACGAATAAGCCGGATAATTATTAATCCTGATAATTTTCAATAATCCAGGCTTCTGCTTGAGAAATCGTTTCGCAAAGAATTGTTGTGATTTTACTATTGTTTCTGCTTCTGAGTTCGAGAGAAGAAAGCTTCGAAAACAAATCAGGTGAGATAATGCTGATGTTAAAACGCATTCCGTATTCGAAATTGAGCGGGAAAAAATAATTGCTGATCCAGTCAACCAGACCTGCCCATGCACCTTCAATTTCTTTGGTGTCGTGCACATGGAACCGGCATTTGTTTCGCAGACCTTCTTTTTTTTGCCACTCGAGCATCCGCATCGAAGCTGTTTTAACCTCTTCTTCAGAGCATGGGCCTATCCATTTCATCAACAGATAATTCTTTTGAGGCTCATAGCTTAAACGGGCATAAACCTCACCATTTTTGTTTTTTATGTGATCAACAACAATCATTTGCGAAACTTGAAAATGAGGGTCAAATTACATTATTTTTTAGCAATTTCCGGCAGAAAAAATTCAATTTTGTGCAAGGGAGCAAGCTCAAAAACTTTTGAAAGGTTGAGCTTTGTAATATCGGGCACTTGCGTTAAATCAGGCCTTTCGCTGTCGTTTTCAATAGGCGAGCCAATGGCTCTGAAATAGTCAAGTAAATCACCAGGAGTTAGTAGAACCAACATTTTTCCGGCAGTATCGCCAACATTTTTGAAGGTATGGATGGCGTTTGAAGGCACATGAACCACGCTTCCGGGTAACACCTGAAAAGGATTATCGAGGTCGTTCAATACAAATTCAAACTTTCCTTCGAGTATATAAAAAACTTCCTCGTCAGGATGGCAATGTGGTGGTGGTCCACCAAGTGGCGGTACATTTTCTTCAAATACAGCATAGCCGTTTCCTGGCTCAGTGTTGCTAACCAACACCTTGATTACATCGGTTAAAACCAGTAATTCTTCTTTTTTGTTATTTGTATTCATCTTAATTAGATTTAAAAATTACAGTGCAAAGAAATAACCGGATTTTTTGTTCCAGCTTGATTCAAATCAAGAAATGCCACTGTGATCTCAAAAAAGAAATTTGGCTCTGTATCTGCTTAATGTTTCGGGAGTAATGCCGAGGTAACTTGCCACATAATGCAATGGGATACGTTTGAAAATTTTGGGATGTTCTTCAAGCAGTTTTTTAAATCTTTTTTCAGGACTGTCTTTTAGCAGGGATGCTTCTCTTTTTTCGGCCATGAGAAGTTGTTCCTGCATAATGATGGCAGCCAAAGCTTTAAGTGCCGGGTACTCACGAGTGAGCCTCACAACATTGTTATATTCAAATAGTAATACTTCGCATTTTTCAATGGCTGCAATAGTAACAATGGAGGGAGTTTGCGATAGAAAGCTGGCAAGTGATCCTACCAATGAGTTTTCGAAAAAAAAGTTGTTACAAATGTCTTTGTCAGGCGATTCATAAAACAGTCGCATACTTCCTTGTTCAATAAAACCAATGGTATTGCATATTTCGTTTTCCTTTAGCAGAAACTCGTTTTTCTCCAGCATACGGATTTGCATCACGCTTTCTATGGCGTTCATTTCATCATCTGTGGTATGAAAAATTCTTTGAATATTGAAAAGCACTCGTTTCATAAGCCCCTAATTAACTACAACTTATAAAAAATGTTGTGCATAATTAGTTAATTTTGATGAATATGGTGGCTCGTTTATGAAATAAATCACAAATAAGCTTCGAATTGTGAATGGATGCTATCATAAGAACAAAATCATGTATGATCGGATAATGGTGAATTAAAACCGAATTTTCTTTTTAGTGAACGAAATGTCAATACAGGAATCCAAACAACCACAGCGGTATTCTTTTGTTGTTTCCGCCTTCCATATCGAGTGCTAAATATGAATTAGGAATTCCTTTGATTTGATTTTCGGTTTTGCCTGCACCTCCAACTTCAAAAACATACGTATCATTTATCATAAAATCTCCAAACCTGGGTGCGGTTACTGCATGTTCTACACTCAGTTGGTTGAAGAAAAATGTTTCGCGGATCGTACCGATATTAGCTTTTTCTGGCGAAAATAAGTAAACAAAGTTAGGGTTATGCAGGTATATTTTTTCGGGTTTTTGCAGATAACTTACCCCCTTGGTATTTAAGCGTAAAAAGTGAAGGATCTGTGCCTGATGTAATAAATCCAGCAGCTTTAGTATTGTATTACGTGGCGTCTCCAGTTTTTCTGATAACTTATTAATATTGGGAGTAAATGGCACCGATTCGCTCAACACGAAAAGAAGTTTTTTCATTGTTCTTACGGTGGTGTGCTGTAAGTCTGCGAAGGGCGCAATATCTGTATCAATAACCAGTTGAATTGTTTCTTGCAGTTTTTGTGCATAAGTGTTTTTCGCCTCCAGAAAAAAAGGAAAATATCCTGACTTCAAATAATGCATAAAATCAGTAGGATAACGAAATGAATCGAGCAGATCGGGTGCAATGATATGATGTTTTTTAATGATATCCTCTAATGTCAGTTCATGCAGATCGATATTTTTTGTGAAGTTGAGATATTCTCTGAATGATAATCCCGGAAGCCTGTAAATAGCTGCCCTGCGCGAAAGGTCGGCATTTCCTTGCGAAACATCAAGAATGGATGATCCGGTGGCAACTATATGAATGTCAGCATAGTCGTCATAGATTTGTTTGAGATCTTTTGACCACCACAAATAGCGATGTACTTCATCAAGAAGAAATAAGCGGTAGCCTAAGCCATAGAGTTTGTGTATGGTTTCAACCAGTCTGTAAGTTTCAAAATAGAAGTCATCAAGGCTCAGGTAAACACCCTTTTTCAGAGAGGTTAAGAGGTATTGGAGCAAAAGTGTCGTTTTGCCTGTGCCACGATAGCCAAGAAAAAGGATAAGTTTTTGTTCCCAGTCAATTTGTGTAAAAAGAAAACGTTTCTTCATTCCCTGGACAAGCCTTGTTTTCTTTTCGGATTTTTCGATCAGATATTCCATGGTTTGCTATTTGAAAAAAGCAAAATTACAAAATAGTTTTTGAAAAAAGCAAAAATGAAGTTTGGTTTTTGAAAAAAGCAGCGTCACAAATTGCCAATGTAAAGAATCAAAACAACAAGCAATGCAAATCGCTATTTTTGCAGCATGATTAAAAAACCTCATTCCATTGAGATCATGGCACCTGTTGGCTCGTATGAGTCGCTGATGGCTGCCATTCAGGCCGGAGCTGGTTCGGTGTATTTTGGTATTGGTGCATTAAATATGCGTTCGAAGTCATCTAAAAATTTCACGCTTAGCGATTTACAACAGATTGCTACGATTTGTGAAGCACATCAGGTGCGTAGTTATGTAACAATCAATACTGTAATTTTTGACGAAGAACTCGAAGAGATGAAACGGCTGGTTGATGCTGTAAAAGCTAATCGTATCACCGCTGTAATTGCGTCGGATCAAGCCGTAATACAATATGCCCGGCAGCAAGAGGTTACGGTGCATATGTCCACCCAAACCAATATCACCAATATTGAAGCTATTCGCTACTATGCACAGTTTGCCGATGTGATGGTAACTGCCCGCGAACTAAACCTGAATCAAGTGAAAGCCATCACCGAAAAAATCCGGCAACAGCAAATCACAGGGCCATCCGGCGATCTGGTGCGCATCGAAGTGTTTGTTCATGGGGCTTTGTGCATGGCTGTTTCCGGAAAATGCTACCTCAGCCTCGATTTGTTGAATTCCTCTGCCAACCGAGGTGCTTGTTTGCAGCCTTGCCGAAGGGGGTATTCAGTAAAAGATCGCGATAGCGAGCTCGAAATGGAAGTGGATAATGAATATATCATGTCGCCAAAAGATTTGAACACTTTACCGTTTTTGGATAAATTGCTGGATGCCGGCGTCGAAGTGCTCAAGATTGAAGGGCGTGGCCGCTCGCCTGAATACGTAAAAGTTGTTACAAAAGTTTATCACGAAGCTGTTGAGGCTGTGTTGGATGGCACTTTTGATCAACAGAAAGTGGAAGCCTGGCAACACCGTCTTTCCGAAGTTTATAACCGCGGGTTTTGGGATGGTTATTATCTCGGAAGAAAAATCGGCGAATGGACCGAATCGTACGGTTCACAGGCTACAAAAAGAAAGGTTTATGTGGGTTTGGTAACCAATTATTTTACTAAGATTGGGGTGGCAGAAATAAAAATGGAAACCCACAGCATGTCGTTGAAAGATGAAATTCTGATCATCGGACCTACAACAGGAGTGGTGGAAGAGCAATTAACTGAGATCAGGGTGGAGTTGCAACAGGTTGAACAAACCAAAAAAGGTGACCTCTGTTCCATCCCTGTCAATACGCTGGTTCGCAGAGGCGACAAGGTGTACAAACTGGTCGAAACTAAATCGCAAGCCTCATGATAACGCAAAACCTGCATACACATACCCTTTTTTCTGATGGCAAATCCACGCCTGAAGAGGTTATTAAATCAGCGATTGATTCCGGACTGCAAAGCCTGGGCTTTAGCGATCATGCGCCTGTGCCTTTTCAGAATTCTTTTAGCATTGCCGAAGGTGAATTGTCTAATTATATCGCTAAAATAGAACAACTTAAATCAGAATTTGCTGACCAGATAGAGATTTTGCTTAGTCTCGAAGTGGATCATATCCCGTCTTTAATGGATGATTTCTTCATTCAAAATCCTGAAGTAAATCTGGATTATACCATTGGATCTGTTCATCTTGTTGGTGTGGATAGTCCGGAGAATCTATGGTTTATTGACGGACCAAAACGCGAAATCTATGATGATGGTTTGCAGCAGTTTTTTGGTGGTGACATCCGCCTGGCGGTAAAAGCTTTTTATCATCAAACCAACCGGATGCTTGAACAGCAAACACCTGATATTATTGGTCATCTGGATAAAATCAAGATGCACAATCAAAATCGGTTTTTCCGTGAGGATGAATCCTGGTATCGTGCTTTAGTGCGCGAAACACTTCAGCTGATCAAAGAAAAAGATGTTGTGACAGAACTCAACACACGCGGCAAATACAAAGGCCGCTCAGAAAGTCTTTTCCCTTCGGATTGGATTTTAAAGGAAATGAAAGCTTTGAAAATTCCGGTGATTGTCAGCTCAGATGCGCATCAGGCTCATGAAGTCGTTCTGCTATTTGATGAGGCCATTGAATCTTTAAAAAAGGCGGGATATCGCAGCATCTGGAAGTTCCGGAACAAACAATGGCAGGAGAATCCGCTGTTCTGATTTTCATTTCACTAAATCTGTTGGTTTTTATACTTTTACATCTCAATTATACGTTAACCATCAGTGAATTTATACGCACAAAAAAAACGCTGGAAGATTGTCCTGGCCATCATTGCTTTGGTCATTATCGGGGCATCAGTTTACTACACCAATTTACTGGTCAATCGTTTTGCTATGCAGGAGCGCACCCAGATCAGGGTTTGGGCTGATGCCGTTCAGCGTCGTGCCAGTCTGATGAATATCACCGAAGCATTTTTTGATGAGGTGCGCGAGCAGGAACGCAAGCGCATCGAGCTTTTTGCAGAGGCTTATCGCCGATTGTTGATTGCAGCACCTAACGAAAATTTGAATTTCTATCTCGAAATTATTTCAAACAACACAAGTATTCCTATTATTATCACAAACGATAATTATCAAATTGAATATAGTGCCAATTTGCCACCTGATCAGCAGGATATTGACAGTTTAACGGCTGAATTACTGGCTGAGTACACCGTTTATGAGCCGATTGAAATCAACCTTTCGGTTAATAGAAAACAAATACTGTATTACAAAGAGTCGCGCATTTATACGGAGATGAAAAATGTGTTGGACGATTTGGTGAGTTCATTTTTTAATGAGGTAGCTTTAAACGCAGTCAGTGTGCCGGTAATTATTACTGACAGCACCCAAAAGAAGGTGATTCAATACGGCAATCTGGAGGAGTTTGATATGCAGGATAGTGTTTTTGTGAAGCAACAGCTTGATGAAATGGCTTCTGAAAACATGCCGATTTCTATTAATCTGGAAAATGTTGGCCGGACATATATTTTTTACAGAAGCTCTGATCTATTGCTTCAGATGCAGTTTTTTCCTTTGTTACAAATCCTGATTATCACCTTGTTTTTGGTAATGGCTTATCTGCTGTTCAGCTATGCCCGCCGTTCGGAGCAAAATCAGGTGTGGGCAGGTATGGCCAAGGAAACAGCGCATCAAATTGGCACACCTTTATCATCCCTTATGGCCTGGATCGAACTGCTCAAAATGCATCCTGAAAAAATTGAAGGCGTAGAGGAAATGGAAAAAGATGTGCAACGACTCGAAACCATTACTGAGCGCTTTAGTCGCATCGGTTCAGCACCTGTGTTGGAGCCATCTGATATAACAACAGTAATTGAAGATACCATTGATTATCTAAAAAAACGCAGCTCACGAAAAGTAATTTACAAGCTTGATATGCCTGCAGCACCGATTATTGTTCCTTTAAATGTTTCGCTTTTTCGATGGGTGATCGAAAATCTATGTAAGAATGCCATTGATGCCATGAGTGGTCAGGGAACCATTACAATCAGAATGCAAACCGAAGAACGCTACCTGATTTTAGATGTGAAGGATACCGGAAAGGGCATGCACAAATCTGCTTTTTCTGCTGTGTTTAATCCCGGATATACCAGCAAAAAGAGAGGATGGGGTTTGGGGTTATCTTTGGCCAAACGCATCATCAAGGATTATCACAAAGGAAAAATATTCGTGAAGTCATCCACCATCAACGAAGGCACAACTTTCCGTATTATACTTCGGTTGAAGTGATAAGGCTTATTTCACTCCTCCAAAAACCAGCAATGGTATCGATGATCGGAATAACAACTTGCGACTCAATCCCGGCTCAAACAATTGTGATAACAGATTTTGTTTTTTGGCGGTGAGGGCCAGCACATCAATTTTATGCTCCTGGATAAAATGTTCTATACCTTCTAGCACATCACCACTTTCGAGCAGGCCACATTCAACCTGAAAACCTTTGTAAAACTGATTAAAATGTTCGCGCATAGTGCGCATACGGGTCTCATCAACAATCATGCTGCCTTTTTGGTGCACATGCAGACAATAGATTCGAGCATTAAAGGGCCTCACAAAAGCCATCAGCCGACTTAGGCTGTCGAAATCAGTCGTATCAAAACTGGTAACATAAAGCAGTTTTTTTGTTTGTTCAAAGCTGCTTTCGTCGTATGAAGGTGGAATTGCCAGTACCGGAATTTTTCCTTTTGAAATAGCTTTAAGTGTGGTGCTGCCAAAAAATCCTCTTTCGAAGCGCTGCTTGCCTTTGGTTCCCATTACAATAAGGCCGGGCTTGTAATCATGCGCAACAGCAGAAATAGCTTCGGAGGCATTTCCTCTAATCAAATCAAAGTCAACATCCACCCCTTTAATCTTTTTTCGTTTGATTTGTAATTTAAGCTCTTGCTGAAAGAGCTGTAATCGTTCTTCTGCCTCTGTTTCGGCATTTCTGATCTGCGATTCGATATCGGTTTGCATGGCATACATCTCGCCCCAGGCAAAATGCTCTGCGGCAACCGGCATCCAGGCATGCATCAGGCGGATATCGGCTTTCATAAAGGTGGCAAGCTTGAGCGCATATCGTACAGCTTTTTCACTTTCGTCCGAAAAGTCAATCGGAACCAGGATACGCCTGACACTGCGTAATAATTTGATGCTTTTTTCTTTATCAGTACCGCTGGCCTGAGCCAGTAAGCTGATATATTTCTGTGCATCAGGAAGATCGCTTTCGTTAACGTGAAGCATCACTTCGGAAGTTGAACCCGAAGTCTGACTCAAAAAACACGGAATTCCTTCCGATTCCAGACGAACCTTAATCAGTAATGCCCTTGAATATGTGTAAGTGCCGATGTTGATAATGGCAGGATCGTTCATAACAGATGTTTGCATAAGTTTGGGTTTTGTGTATTTTCATCATCCGAAAAGCCCTCTAATATACAAAAGTTTAAGGCTGAATGCAAAATCTTTTTTAATTATTTTAGCTTATTTGGCATTAATCCACGATTTTTCACCAGGCATTAAATCAATGATCATGTGATTAATCCGAAATGGTTTGCTATAAAGGCTTGTTATGTCGTGAATTCAGACTATCTTTGCCGCCCCAAAAATATCTGATAATGAACTCAAAAGATCAATCCGGAAAGAGACCCAGAATCCGAAAAACAGACGATCGAAATATTGAAAGACAGGAAAAACCACGGTTTTCGAAGCCTTACGGTAAAGAAGAAGATGACAGCAGAAAACCGGAACGCAGACCTTATAAATCCTCCGGAAACAAGGATCAAAGAGCAACATACGGACGTGCTGACAAGGATCGCTCCGGAAATGACAGAAGCTATCCTAAACCACATTTCAACAAAGACAGAAGATCGGCTGACAGCGAAAAGGATGCATACAGGGAAAGACCTTCGGGAAGAGATGGTCGCAATTTTGACCGGTCAGAACGTGACGATCGGACGAGTAGCGACAGAAGTTATTCCAGACCGCAGTTTGCTAAGGAAAGAAGATCTTCTGACAGCGAGAAAGGAAGTTTTAAAGAAAGAACTTCCAGAGGAGGTCGCCGCGATTTTGATCGCCCTCAACGCGATGAGCATCGCGGAAAAGAGCAATACGGACGCAAATCCTATTCACGCAAAGCTGCCTCGCCAAAAGGCTTTGAAAGAGAAGATAATGGATTGATCAGACTGAATAAATACCTGGCCGATTCGGGTGTTTGCTCACGCCGCGAAGCTGACAAACTGATTGAAGCCGGTGCTGTTACTGTCAACGGAAAAGTGGTGACACAACTGGGAACCAAAGTGAGCAGGGACGACAAGGTAGCTTATGGCGGGCAAACCCTCAGAAGGGAGGTGCTTCGATATGTGCTGCTTAACAAACCCAAGGGTTTTTTAACTACGGCTGATGACCCCATGGATCGTAAAACTGTGATGGAATTAGTGTCCAAAGCTTGTGATGAACGCATTTATCCCGTTGGCCGCCTGGATAGAAATACGCTTGGATTGCTATTGCTGACCAATGATGGCGAATTGGCTAAAAAGCTTACGCATCCCAAATATGGTGTAAAAAAGCTGTATCATGTCACTCTCGACAAAGCACTTACAAAAAACGACCTTTTGAAAATTGCTGATGGTATAGAGCTTGAGGATGGCCCGATTAAAGCTGATGCTATTGCCTGGGTTACCGGAGTCGAGTCGAAAAAGGAAGTCGGGATAGAACTGCACTCCGGACGAAACCGAATAGTGCGCCGGATTTTTGAAAGCCTTGGTTATAAAGTAGAAAAGCTGGATCGGGTGCGCTTTGCCAGCCTCACCAAGATCAATCTCCCGCGTGGACATTGGCGTCATTTATCCGAAAAGGAAGTATCGATGCTTAAAATGTTGAAATAGGGTCTGCTGAAAAACACCTAACACATTGATATAATTTAAGTTGCCATTTATTGTATTGTGGTTTCCGCAAGGTTTTTATTAGAAATCATCTAAAATCCTTGCAGTACAGTGTAATATTTGAAT